>OMQI01000072.1 GCA_900313185.1 uncultured Rhodospirillaceae bacterium | reverse complement strand
TCGAACTCTGGGAGGGATCGCTCCCTCGACGGTTTTCAAGACCGCTGCATTAAACCACTCTGCCACCTTTCCATACTAACACTGTTTCCTCGTTTTATGCCGTTGCGAGACATATATCAAACATAAACAGACAGCATCAGCAAATACAAAAGCTTTTTGACACACTCTGGAATAAATGTCAAGCGTTTTTTTAACGTTCAAAATGAGATTTTTGCAATGATGCGGTAATAATATCCGAACCGTAACTATTCATAAACAAATGGCGATTCACATAATTTAACTCTATACCGTTGTGAGAAACTTTAAATTTTCCTTTTGAAGCATTCAGCTTGGTTCCGTCCGGAAAACTGACAATTGCTCCATCCGGCCCATAGTTGAATTTAATATTCAACTTCTGCGAATTTGCCAATGTTATAATATCCTCAACCACTCTACCCTTATTATCGGTGCGTATTCTGTGACCTTTTGCCGCAACAAAATTTTCATTTCGACTGAGTTCTCTATATCTTCCCTTATCAAAAAACTTAGTAACTTCAAAAGTTTTATCCGTAAACATTTTATTGTCGCCCATACGGAAAAAATTATATTCTTCCCGATCAAAGCAAATTCGAGAGCCATCAGGAAAACACACCTTTTGCATTTTTAAATCAATATAAATTCCGTCAGCCAAACGACAATCTACAACTTCTTTTTCCCACCAATGCAATTTTACCGTCGATGATGAACTCTTTTTCTTTTCTTCACTATTATTTGCCGATAAATCATTACCTTCTTTATCTCTGCGACTGAGTACTCGTTGGTTTTCACAATCCATTCGTACTTGCAATCCGTCATTATGCACGGCCAAAAACGCTCCGTCGGCTTGTTTGGTGAAAACCGGAGTATTTATGCGAATATACTCACTCAACTCGTAGACATCTTTACTTAAACTACCTTTAGCGGTCTTAACAAGCTCTTCTGCTAACTCTTTACTCAAATGATTATGACTCAAATTGTTGCGTAACTTACGATATCCGCACCAAACATCATACTGTTGTTTTGAAAGAACATTTTTCTTGAAATAATCCCAAGTTTCATTGCGATTACAATCTAAACCACGGCTGAAACAGTAAGTCATCATATCTGTTTCAATATGATTATATAAACCCAAATACCAACTGCGAAGAAAATACATATTTTCTTTTTCTTCAAAACTTTTCAGATTCTTTTCTTCTAAATTATCTAAAATTTGCGTTTGCGGCAAAACTTTTCCTATATTACCTATCAAAGACTTATGTTTATCGGAAGCCAACGGATAATTGGTACAAATCATCGGAACTGTATCGGGATTTTCTTTTTGCCAATCCTTCAAACGCTGCACAAACTTAGAATTACTTTCTCCGTTTTCACGTACCAAAAAATTAGGATATATTAACTTTAAAAAGGTTTGCATTTGCAATGATGCAGCTTGATATTCCTTTATCCGTTCCGACATTGTCTTATCAAAAAACAAATTATAAGACAGCTTATATTCGTGACGAATCTCGTTATGCTTTTTATCGGTTCTGGCCGTGAATCTTCCCATTCCGTCCAAACTGTCCCACTGATGACGCATCAAATGGCGAATATTCATATACTGTTGCATCGTTTCTGCTGAACTTATCAAATGTTCTTTTTCTGCCTCTTTCCAAGCATCTCCGGTTGTTTTTTTAGGGAAGAAACCACGCAATATTTCCTGAGTTTTATTACTGTAAGCTCCAATTAAATCCAAAATTTTATTTTCAAATCCGGATAAAGTTTCTGTGGAAATTATTTTACGTAATACTTTAGCCATTTTTGCTTTCATTACTTTTTCATCATATATGCCTTCCCATTGCGCACGATGATGATCAAAATAATCAACAATATTGAGCAACGCTCTAAATTCCGCATTCATATCAGAATCATTAAAAGCATCTGAAACCTTAGTATCTTTATATTTATCTCCGGTATACCTAACTTTAAATCTGCCGTCTATCAGAATAACCGCATCTTTCATTTTTTGCTCCGGAACATAGGCTATATTGTAACGCTCCACCAAACACGGCAAATCAAAATCTATGCTGGTGACATTATAATTTTCCGAATGATATCTTACCTGAGGCAATGCAACATCATTTTCCTCTTTGGTATGCAACAAAGAAATATATGTGTATACACTCGGAGTATTTTCATCACCTTGAACAAATTTTTTATATTCATTTGCTTCATAAAATTCCGTATATTTGAACTGCCACGGAATACTGTGTTCATCTAAGCTTTCCCACTGATGTCTGTTGATAAACATATATGACAAATAGTCATAATCATTATTTTTCAAGGTCATTTCCAGACCTTTAACAAAATACAAATAATCCTGATAAATGCCTAATAATTCTTTCTTTTGTTTCGGTGTCATTTGAGAAACATATATGTTTATTTGTTGTGGCATTTTGCTTTAATTCCTTGTAAAATAACGATAAAATACGGGGTATTTATATAATTATTTTTGCAGTTTGTCAACATTGGCTGCACTATGATTTTTATTAAATATTAACTTATGATACCTATGATATTTGCAAAGGAGGAAATGACAATGAAAAAATTTTTATTAGCTTTAATATCGGCTGTTTTGTTAACTTTTAATGCGCAGGCTGCCGATCCTGAAAATATTTTGGTTATGCAATTAAAAGATGGTAATGTTTTAATAGAAATGTATCCGGAACTTGCTCCAAATCACGTGGCACGAATTAAAGAATTGGTTCGTCAGGGATTTTACAATGGTTTAAATTTTCACCGTGTAATTGACGGATTTATGGCACAAACCGGAGACCCTCGCGGCAACGGAACCGGCGGTAGCGGAAAAAACATTAAAGCCGAATTTAATAATTTGCATCACGGACGTGGAACCGTGTCTATGGCACGTGCGGCAAATCCGGACTCTGCCGACAGTCAATTTTTTATTTGCTTTGATGAAGCCGGATTTTTGGATGGACAATACACCGCTTGGGGTAAGGTAATTGAAGGTATGCAATTCGTCGATAATATCAAACGTGGTGACCAAGCCAGAAACGGAACCGTTGATGATCCTGATAAAATCATCTCAATGTCGGTTTTGGCCGATTTAAAACGTTAATACACAAATAAGCTAAAAAAATACCCTGCCCAAATGCAGGGTATTTTTTATTTGAAAAACTTGTTACTCTTAGGAAATCCGAATGGTACCAACTTACCGACTTGCGCTCTATGTCCGAGCCACGTTATCAGTTCTTTCTCGGTACTAATTCCTCCGGCACGATTATAGCTGAAACCTTCTTCCCTGTTAAATACCTGAATATCAGTAATATGGCCGTCTTTATACTTTTGCAACAAAACACCACGCCCACGTGCCATTGTCGGAATTTCTTCCGCCTTAAATACCAGTAGTTTACGGTTATCACCCACAATAGCCGCATAATCACCCGTCATTTTAACGCAGAATTTTACATTTTCATCATCGGCCACATTCATAATTTTACGTCCGTTTCTGGTTTGCGCTAAAATATGATTTTCATCAACAATAAATCCGTATGCCTTATCCGAGGCCAATAAATAGCTGGCCTTCGGCTCATAAACAAACATCGAAACGACTTCATCACTATTGGCCAAATCTATCATCAAACGAACCGGCTGACCGAAACCACGCCCGCTCGGAATATCGTTGGCGGCAATATTGAAAAATTTACCCTTATTATCCAAAATCACGATTTTATCCGTGGTTTGAGCATGAATGGCAAAGGCCAAAGTATCATCATCCTTGAACTTGAAGTTTTCATTCAAATCACTATAGCCTTTCAGACAACGTATCCAACCTTTTTGTGATAAAATAACCGTTATCGGCTCTTTTTCAATCCAAGCTTCAACCGGAACTTCTATATCGGCAGGAGGCTCTGCAAAATCGGTACGTCTGCGTCCCAACGCCGTTTTCTTACTGTATTTATCTTTAATTTTACGAATTTCTTCGGCTATTGCCGCCCAACGCTTATCTTCGCTGTTAACTAAAATTTCCAGATGAGCCTTTTCTTCTTTAAGCTCACCATGTTCAATTCTGATTTGTTCTTCATCCAATTTGCGCAAATTACGCAACTTCATATTGAGAATTGCCTCCGCTTGATTATCGGTCAACTTAAAAGTTGCCATTAACGCCGCTTTCGGCTCGTCTTCTTCACGAATAATACGGATAACTTCATCTAAATTCAGATATGCCGTCAGGTACCCTTCCAAAATTTCCAAACGAGCATTTATTTTACCGATGCGATAATTTATCTTACGCAAGAAAATTTGATTGCGATGCACCAAATAATCATGCAAAACTTCTTTCAGGCTCATAACTCTCGGTACACCGTCCAAGTCCAATACATTCATATTCATATTGAATTTAGCTTCCATATCGGTTTGGCGATACAGCTGTTCCATCAACATAGCCGCATCTATAGTACGATTTTTCGGTTCCAAAACTATTCGCACATCTTGGGCTGATTCATCACGAATATCTCCCAAAAACGGTAATTTTTTGTTGACCAGCAACTCGGCAATTTTTTCTATCAGTTTAGATTTAACCACCTGATACGGAATCTCGGTAACCACTATTTGATACTGTCCGTGCCCTAAATCCTCAGTTGTCCATTTGGCACGAATACGGAAATTTCCCTTACCTTGCTTATAGTTATTCAAAATCGTTTCAAACGAATCAACTATTGTACCTCCGGTCGGAAAATCAGGACCTTTTACCCGACGAACCACCGCTTCATCATCACAATCGGGATTTTCTATCATATAAATCAAGGCATCGCTTAATTCACTCAAATTATGCGGGGGAATATTGGTTGCCATACCTACGGCAATTCCCATCGAACCGTTACACAGCAAATTCGGCACCATTGCCGGCATCACGGCAGGCTCGCTATCCTCTCCGTCATAAGTATCTACAAAATCAACGGCATCATCATTCAAACCATCCATCAAATCCATTGCAAATTCGGTCAATCTTGCCTCGGTATAACGCATCGCCGCCGCACCATCGCCATCAATATTACCGAAATTTCCCTGCCCGTCGACCAATGGATAACGCACCGAAAAATCTTGCGCCAAGCGTACCATCGCCCCATAAACGGCACTGTCACCGTGCGGGTGATATTTACCGATAACATCACCTACCACTCTGGCGCACTTTTTAAACCCGTTTTTCGGATCCAAATGCAACTGACGCATTGCATACATCAAACGGCGATGCACCGGTTTCAACCCGTCTCTCACATCCGGCAGTGAACGTGAAACAATAGTGGACATAGCATACGACAAATAACGCTTACTCAATTCCTCTGCAAATTGGACATCTCTTATTTTCTGATTTTCATCTGCCATTTTTCCACCTTAAAGTTTATACGTTTTCACAAGCCCTAATAAACCGTTTCTGTTTTCCGGCAATTGTAAATTATGCTGATTTAAAAAATTCTTTTGTAAAAAACTACCCGTCATAGCCAATACATTAGCTATTTCACCACCTTGCGGACGATAATTCCTGTCGGCAATATATTGCGGATATGCAAACAACCTATCTTTATACGGAGCACCGACTTCGGCGCATACCGCTCTCCCCGTTTTGGGAGAGACATATTGCAAATTTTGGCGTTTACCCGTTACGGCACACTCCGAGATATCTAAACCGATACCGAGAAAATCCAGTAAATAGTATTCAAAAAACGAATAATAAACCAACCAATTGCTGTCATTTATATGAGTAAAAAAGTCATCTATCGTGGTATACAGAAAACCTAAATCATCATTTTCCGCAACGCATTCATCAACCAACCTGCACATAGATACCAACGCTTCGATTTTATCGTTATTCAAAACAAAATCAGCTGTATGCGAACGCAACAATTCCACACCTTTTAAGCTCAGCATATTTTCTTCCACCCGAGCATAAGCATTAAATGAAATATAATTACCAAGTTGATATATACCCAAATTTCGTGATGAACGGGCACCGTTAACATAACCGACCATTTTTCCTTTTTGCGGAGACACCAAAGTAACAATCGCCGACTTTTCGCCGTGATTTCTGATTTTAATGATATATCCTTCTCCGCTGAATTGCATAACTTATTCGTTCCGCCTTATTCTCTCAATATTCTTTTATAATGCTCTTGTTAACTTTGTCAAAAGCCATTAATTCACTCAAAACACGTTCCATATCCGCCAGTGCTATTGAGTTAGGTCCGTCAGATAAAGCTTTATCCGGATTTTCGTGAGTTTCAATAAACACGGCTGCCACACCTACGGCTACAGCTGCTCTGGCCAATACCGGCGCAAATTCTCTCTGTCCTCCGGTTGTTCCACCCAAACCTCCCGGTTGTTGCACCGAATGGGTAGCATCAAATATCAGCGGATATCCGGTATCTTTGGCCATTTGCGGAAAAGCACGCATGTCAGTTACCAACGTATTATATCCGAAACTGGTTCCACGTTCGGTAATGCAAACATTATGGTTACCGGAATCTTCAACCTTTTTCACAATATTTTTCACATCCCATGGTGCCAAAAACTGACCTTTTTTTATATTCACGGTTTTGCCGGTTTTAGCTGCAGCCACTACTAAATCGGTCTGTCTGCACAAAAAAGCCGGTATTTGCAACATATCCACATACTCGGCGGCAATCGGACATTGCTCACGTTCGTGAATATCAGTCACAATCGGTAAATCCGGATACAACTTACGAATTTCGGCAAATGTGCGCATTCCTTCTTCCAATCCCACACCACGGGCACTGTTAATTGATGTGCGATTTGCCTTATCGAAAGAAGCCTTAAAAATGTAAGGAATTCCCAACTTATCGGTTATTTCAACCATTTTACCGGCAATAAAGATTGCGTGCTCACGACTTTCTATCTGGCACGGTCCGGCTATCAGTGCTAAAGGCAATTTATTACCCAACCTGACTTTCCCTACATTTATAATCTTCTGTTCCATTATCGCACCTCCCTAAAAATTTATGCGTGCAAACATAAACATCACATTTCCGTCATTTTTAATACCCGGTACATAAGCACCGTGAATTTCAAAATTACGATAACCGGCACCTACCATAGGTAGTGGCAAAGGCACCGGAATATACGCATATTCGTGACGTTGCGTCAATCCCAGAGCATAACCGACTCCGGCGTGCCATTGATTTTTATCTCCGGCATACCAATTCCATTGGCGAGCATATCCGAAATATGTTTCCAAATAAGAATTGGAATCTTTAAATGCCATAGCATATAATCCCGACCAAGTTCCTTCGCTGTTGTAATGCGAAATTCCCAGGCCTCCGCCCCACGGATTTTCGTTATATTTATCAATATGTTTTTTATCATACGTCAGACGATTATGCCACGCATAAAAAGGCAAATATAAATCATAATTATGACGACACAAAATATCTTTGCTATCCTCAATAATAAAATTGGTCCAATCGGCCAAAACACCTGCTTTGGCATCAAACGAGATAAAAAACAACGCAAGCGCTGCCAACAGTCCTCTTAATTTCATATCACTTCTTTCTTTTTTTTTCGTTAATTTCGGGAGTTACGATACCGCAAGATATAACATACTTTATACCTTCTTCAACACTCATATTTAATTTAATAACATCATTTTCATCCACAAAAATCAAAAAGCCGGAAGTCGGGTTAGGAGTAGTCGGAACATAGATACTGATTTTCTTTCCTGTTTTCTCTTCCACTTCTCCGCCGGTATCTTTTTTGCTGACAAAAGCAATCGTCCATAGCCCTTTACGGGGATATTCCACTAATACAACTTCGCTGAAGGAACGATTTTTTTGTGATAAAAATGTTTCGAAAATTTGCTTAATCAGTGAATAAATACTGGATATAATCGGCATTTTGCGAATAATTTTTTCCCATAAATTCACAAAAAATCTGCCGACATAACCGGTGGTAAGCATTCCGATTAAAAGCAACATAAACAATAATAAAAGCAGGCCAAGTCCCGGAACCGCATACGGCACAAAGTTTCCGATTGTCCATTTTTGCGGTATTAGTTTACTTGTCACATCGTTTATCCAAATAACTAAGTGATACGACATATAAATCGTAATCGCCACCGGAGCGGCCACAATTACGCCGGTAAAAAAGTAATTTTTTATTTTTCCGCCAATGGAATTGGTATTTTTCTGCTGTTCATCCATTTTAGTTTTTCCTCATTAAATCGTTAATAATAAATTGCACCCTCTTGCGACCGTTCCAACTGTCGCATTTAACATAACCTACGGCATCGTAAAGTTCTCCTTTGCTTTGCAACATCGCATTACCCACAGCGCTGTCGGAAGCTCTGAAAGCAATCGCCGGAATTTTGGTACCCAAACCAGTGGTCAAAGAACATTTTATATGCCCGTTACCGACAATTTGCGGCCAACTTATCATTACATTACGCACCATCACCAATGGCTCCGGATTTCCGGTTCCGTAAGGTTCCAGCACGCCTAGATTATCGGCAAATTGTTCGTTAATTCCGCTTAAACTCATAACACAATCAACATTCAAAACCGGTGCGATTTTTTCATCACCGAGCTTTTCCAAAATATATTCGCCGACAAATTTTTTGAATTGCGGAATCTGTTCTTCAGTCAACGAAAAACCGGCAGCCATCGTGTGTCCGCCTCCTCCGATTATCAATTGTTTTTCTTTGGCAGCTATAATCAAAGCCCCCAAGTCTATTCCGGATATTGAACGTGCCGAACCTTTTACCTCATCAGGCTCTATAGACATCACAAATGAAGGAACATTATAACGCTCTCTGAGTTTTCCGGCAACAATTCCGATAACTCCCTGATGCCAATCATTCCCATAAACAAAAGCCATCGGATATTCTTGAGGTGCACCCTCTACCTGTTCTATAGCCTGCAACAACACATAATTTTCTATTTCTTTGCGTTCAATGTTAAATTGATTGAACTTTTCCGCCAAAATCTGTGCTTCATTATCATCTTCTGAACACAACAACTTGCTGCCCAGTGATGCATCACCCACTCTACCGCAGGCATTAATGCGTGGTCCGAGCATAAATCCCAGATGATATGCCGAAGGAGGCTCGTTCATATTTAACACTTGCATCAGATGTTTTAAGCCGGTATTTTTCATTTTGGCCATAACTTTCAAGCCTTGTTTTACATATGCACGATTCAACCCTATTAACGGAACCACATCACAAACCGTACCTAAAGCAACCAAATCAAGCAACCCTAACAAATCTGGTTCTTGCCTGTCTTTGTAGAATCCTTTTTCACGCAACACACGATTAACCGCAACTAAAGTCATAAACCCTACACCGACTGCCGACATATATTGCAAATACGGATAATCATTTTCTTCATCAAGACGTTTCGGATTAACCACCGCATAAACATTAGGTAAAATTACTTCTGCCTCGTGGTGATCTATTACGATAATCTCAAAACCGTCTGACGATGCTTTATTCAACACATCAAAAGCCGTGGTTCCGCAATCAATGGTTATAACCAAATCGATTTTTGATTTTTTAAACTCGTCAAAAGCCAGTTCACTCGGCCCATAACCCTCTTCACGACTCGGTATGTGAATTTGCGGCACAATTCCGACTTGTCGGAAAAAACGTGTTAAAATTGAAGTTGAAGTTGCTCCGTCAACGTCGTAATCGCCGATAATCGCAATTTTCTGCGACTTCATAATTGCTTCGGCAATCCGCTCAGCAGCCTTACGCATATCTTTCAAAACATACGGATCAGGCATCAGCGTTTGCAGTTTGGGATGCATAAAACTTTCGGCGGAAACAATATCAACCCCACGCAGACATAACATCCGTGATAAATATTGCGGAATATCATATCTTTCGGCAATCCGTTCGCACTCGGCATCGTCAATTAAAGGAAAATTCCATATATTACCGCCTAATGAGAGAGTTTGATTTTCACTCATTCTACTCTAACCAATACAAATAAACCTCTGCACGACGATTAGCCGCTTCTGCGGCACGATTAACTTCAACTTTTACCGGACGACTGTCAAACAAAGCCAAAGTATTAATATCCGAAGTTTCAACACCATAACTGATTAAAGTAGCTGCAGTTTTAACGGCTCTTTCATTGGAAATTTTCAGATTAATGAAAATTCTTTGCAAAATATTTTTGGTTATGGTGCGATGTGAAGCGTGTCCGTAAATTACGATTTTTGCTTTTTCATCCAAAGCTTTTTGCGCCACCTGACGCAAAACCTCCTTATTTTCAGCCGTAATTTCCGAACTGCCGTCGGCAAAACCGATGACTGCAACCAATTCCGATTTCGATACTTTCTTCGCCTCATTTTGAGCGTATCCGCAATTTGGTCCCTCTAGCAAAGAGGCGCAACCACTGAGCATTAAAACCGTCAACATTACAAATATTTTCTTCATATTCAATCCTCCTACATATATTTCTTGAAATCTTAAAAGAATTTCAGTTGCAAAACAAGAATAAAAGCTTTTTTTTCCAACAAAATTTCATATTTTTTTTACACAAATATGCAAAAATACCATTGAAATTATAAAATTTGAATGTATAATGACTTATCAGAATTGTGTGATTGGGGACGTATTATGTATAAACTTGTAAAAATAATGGCGGCAGCTATGTTGATTTTTGTTTCTGCCTGTTCTGATGAGGACAATGGTGCCAAAGATATTGTTGGCAACGGTTCTTCAGTCCAAATTTTTTCACAAACCGATAACAAGATACTACATAAATACAATATTGAATTGGCTGACAACAGCGAAAAAATTTATCACGGCTTAATGGGAAGAACTTCACTGGATGAAAATACCGGAATGCTGTTTGATATTAATTTGGTTCCGAAAGATGTAGATATTGCTTTCTGGATGAAAGATACATTAATTCCGCTTGATATTCTCTTTATTGATGAAAACGGAATAGTGTTTTATATCCACAAAAATGCTCAACCTTATGATACAACCCCGATATATCCTCCGAAACGTCCACGTGCCGTATTGGAAATAAACGGCGGACAGATCGATAAATACGGGATAAATGTGGGCGATATGCTAAAAGCCGATTTATTCGGAAATAACTGAAAAGATTTATAAATAAAGAAAAAGCCTTGCCGTTACGCAAGGCTTTTTCTTTATTCGGGAAGCGGTAAACCGGCCTCCAGATAGTTGTTCACCAACTCGACATATTCACGTTGCGAAGTCGGGGTGAGCTTGAATGACTCGGGGAATTTCTTCGCTATTGCAATGAAATCCTTTTCCAGGCGGGCGATAGCTCCGGAAAAACCCAGTTCTGCCAGTATCTGCAATCCCTTGGGATGCATGGCAAAGAACCAGAAGTTCTCGGGATTGTGATGCAGATAGTTCTTCATCATCGCCGGTGTCACTAACATCGCATATGGGGCATAGGCGTCCTTGTTGGTATGTGGCTTGTTACCCAGACGAAAGTCCATAAAATGGGCAATAACGTAACTGGACTTGCCAAGAGCCAACAACTGCTCAATCTGACCATACTGCAACATACGATGATAGCGATTAAAACGCTTGCGGTGTGCCCAATCTACCAGATAGTCAACACCTTCCGAAATTCTGTTAATAATATTCATACTCTTAAAATTTATAATAGGAAATTTGTTCCTCTTTACCATATATTTTCTTTTTTGTCAATATTCAATAAACATTAATTTGAAAAAAATTCCCTCATGACCGGTTCAGCACCGATTATGAGGGAATTTTTCATCATAGCTCTAAAGCTTAATTTCAATCATCGGCATAACACCGAATGTGCGCATTTGCGATTGCCACGAAGAAACAGAATACTTTGTTGTACTCTGCATCCACACTTGCCCGTTATATCCGACAGACGAACTCCAACAAGTACCGTCACACTTATTAAGGCCAATCATTGCGAATGCCTTTTCCAAAGAAGAAACCCTCGACAATTCGAAACGTGTCGGGAGAAAAGCCATTCCTTTTTCTACACCTACTCCAGTATAGTTATGGCAATACTCGGCTGCGACAAGTTCCACACCTTGTTTTTTGGCTTCTTCCAGGAGAATTGCGGTAGCTTCACGACCGGACACGATGTCGGCCGTATCAATCTCAAGCGCAGAATAACTCCACGGCAACATAATCAGGGTAGGACAAATTCCAAGCGCTATACCACGATGCTCATCAACATCAACAATCACCGAACGAAACTTCTGATTGCCGGACACTTTGCGCACAAAACTTCCGTCACCTAAATCAAACATACCAGCGGACACATTCAACTGCGGTTCTGTAACAACATTCTTTTTTTCTACCATAAATAATACTTTTTAGGGTTTATACTAAAGTTGACTTAATTATACTCTGCATAATTCAAAAATATGCATAAGTATATACCTTAAAATCTAAAAGTAAATACACAAAATGTGATTATATTATGATTTTTATCTATTTTTCCAGACTTCCGCACGGAATAATTTCATTAAATTTTTTATTCTTAATTCTATCCTGCATCGGAGTTCCATTCGGTTCATTTTTGCAATATCCTTCACGAAACCAACCTTTTTTATAAGTCATTTTACCAAGCATCGTTCCGTTAATATCATATTGCTCTACCCTACCATCCAAGGCTCCGTCTTTATAGCGGCTGATTAATTCGACATTACCGTTTATATAGTATATAATTTCTTCGCCGTCTTTAACCCCTTTCTTGTAATACGAACGTGAAATTAACGTACCATCCTGAGTATAAATTGATGTTTCTCCGTTTTGATAACCGTTTTGATAAGTTTCATAAGCAATCGCACCATCATAGTTATTTACTATTATCCCGTTCAACGGATGCCCTTTACGGGTATGACAATACTTAAGTGTCCTTTTCATATAACAATGATAACGATCCGGAGTATATATTCTTTCATTTTTATGTGGTATATAATAACGAGGAACAACTATTATCCTCTCAGGAGGCGGATTATTTCCTATTCTGACATCTATATGCGCATCCATTTTAGCCTCTGAATTATTTATCCATAAGCAAGCAAACAGTGTTATAAATCCGACCGAAAAATTATATTTCATATTACATTCCTCTCACTTAAAATCCTAATCCGAAAATAAAAAAATGCAAGCCGGATTATTATGTCTGTTAGTTTTTAAATATAGCGATTGCAAAAAATGAGTAAAAATATAAAATAAACAAAAATCGATAATGGAGAAAAGAAATGTGGTTCAATATATTCAATCGTATGCCTAAACCATTTGATGAGGGATTTTTACCGTCTGAAAACGGACACAGTGTATATTACGTACAATACGGAAACCCTGCCGGAGAACCTGTATTATCTTTTCATGGCGGCCCGGGAGGTTCTTCTCGTCCTAAATATGCAAAGTTATTTGATTTGAAAAAATACCGTTTTATCCAGTTTGACCAACGAGGATGCGGCCAATCCAAATTTGCCGATTTATTGGATCACAACGACACTACTGCATTATTATCCGATGCTATGAGGTTAATAAAACATTTAAATATTGATAAAAAAATAATATCCCACGGAGCATCTTGGGGTTCTACAATGGCACTGCTTTTTGCCGAAAACAATCCGCAAATGGTTAAAAAAATTATTGTTTCTTCCGTTTTTTTGGCACGCCCTTGTGACGCCGATTGGGTTCGTCGTGACAGCGAGCGTTTTTATCCTGATTTATGGGATGAAATGCGCAGCCACACCAGACACCGTGAAGTATACGACGGATATTATCGTTTGTTATTTTCACCACGCATTAAAGACAACTTGGTTGCTTTATCATATTTGGGAAGTTACGAATATAAACTGGGACAATTAAACCCTCAATTCACACCTTTAAGTGAACTGGATGAAGATGCTTTACGGATGAGCAGGATATATTTTCACTACGACCGCAACGGATTTTTCATCGGCGCCAATCAGATTTTGAAAAACGCAGCTAAAATCAAACATATTCCTACTTTGATTTTGCATAATCGTATGGACTTTTGCTGTCCGGTCAAACAAGCTTGGGATTTGCACAAAGCTCTGCCCAAGTCTAAACTGACGATTTTACCGGAATACGGACACTCCAGCCCTAAACTTATAAAAGAAGTAAAAAAACAGCTTAAAGAATTTTTATGATTTACAAGCTATTTCAGCTGTGCTCTGTATAAAGAACCGTAGATACTGTCCGGATTATTAACCAACTCTTCGTGTGTTCCTGTTTCCGCTATTTTACCATAGTTTACCACCACGATTTTATCGGCGTGTCTGACCGTTGACAAACGATGGGCAATAACAAACACCGTACGATCTTTCATCAAATTTTCTATAGCTTGCTGTACTACATGTTCCGACTTATTATCAAGTGCCGAAGTTGCCTCGTCCAAAATCACAATCGGAGCATTTTTTATAAATGCTCTGGCAATCGCTATTCTCTGTTTCTGCCCGCCTGATAATAAATTTCCACGCTCGCCGACATCTGTATCCAAACCATCCGGCAAATCTTTTACAAAATCACTCACAAACGACGCTTCCACCGCATAATTGATTTCTTCCTCGGTTGCATCTTCCTTGCCCAAAATAATATTATCACGTATAGTTCCGGAAAACAAAAAATTATCCTGAAATACAATCGATATATTCTCTCTGAGCGACTGCAGTGTCAAATCTCTTATATCTTTACCGTCAATACAAATTTGTCCCTCTTTTACATCATAAAATCTCGGCAACAAATTAACCAAAGTGCTTTTACCACCGCCTGAATTACCGACGAAAGCTATCGTTTCGCCCTTTTTAATTTTCAAATTTATATTTTGCAAAACCGGCTTATCTTCAACATATTCAAAACAAACATTTTTATATTCAATACCTTCTTGAATACCTTTAAGTTCAACTGCATTTTCTCTATCTTTAACCTTTGGTTCGGAATACATAATTTCAAATACTCGTTCCATCGCCATCAGAGAAATCTGCACATTATTAAAATTATTACCGATACTTTTAATCGGATTATACAGCAAAATCAGCGCCGCCACAAAAGATACAAAATTTCCCGGAGTTATCTGATGCGATAAAATCAGGTAACTTCCCACCCAAATTACCAAAGCAATTCCAAGCGATACCACAAAATGCATCAACGGCGATAAAGTTCCGGTACGTTGCACCATTTTCATCCCCAAGCGGAAAACTCTGTGCAACGTATCATTAAAACGCTCGTTTTGATAATCATACAAATTATACGAGGTAACAACCCTATTTCCGCCCACCGATTCATTAAAATGTGTAAGTACCTCGCCATTGGTAAAAACGGTTTCATAATTAATTTTTTTAATTTTTTTGCGAACTCTCGTTAAAGGAAACAAAGCGCAGAACAAAACAATAACCGCTATAATTGCCAATTGCCACGAATTATAGAAAAGCACCCCGACTAAAGAAACAGATGAGAAAAACCTCGTAAAAAACTGTTTTAAATTATTAACCAAACCGTTACAGGCTGTTTCCACATCATCGTTAAAGCGCATAATGATATTACCGGAAGTATTGCTGTCAAAATATCCGGCATCAAACTTCATCAATTTTTCAAATAAATCCACCTTAACATCATTGGAAATTTTGCGTCCCACCCAACTGTTCAAATACATTGATATGAAGGTAAAAATTCCTTGTATCATACTGAAGATTACAATAATCAAAGGTATCCAATAAGTATGAGTGCTTTGCTCAATCATCATAACATCCATATACGGCTTTAAGGCCCACGCAATAACCGCATCCATCGCTCCTACCGGAATAGTAACCAACACCGCCAATAAAGCTCTTCCCCAATACGGCTTGATATATGGCAACATCTGACTGTAGTCATAAACAAAATGGGTGTTTTTGATTTTATCTATAAGTTTTCTCAGCATACTTTAATCCTACAACACAGCCGATTATATGCAAAAAAACGCAAAAGTAAACAATCAAATAAAACATATCAAGAAATATATTTTTTCATTAAAAAATGAACTTAATAATTCAAACTCTAAACACGAGCTAAAACAAATTCAATTCTACTCCGGCATAGCTGTTTAGCGTCCAAGTTGCGATAATTGCCAATATCCAGCATATCACTGTATATAAAAACGGATATTTCAATAACGGACTAAGCAAATTCTCATCTCTTTCTTGCTCGTAATGAAAAAAAATTAACCATTCATATAACGGTTAACACAATATGTAAAAAAAATTATATAAAAAGTCAAAGGTGCGATTTGTAAAATAAAGGCTTTTACAGGTTTGGTAGCAATATATTCAAGTGAGAAAAACATAGATAAAATAAATAGAAACAACCAACCAGTTACATATCCCATAAAAAATTCTGTTATATTCAAATACCCTTTATAATTAACATCAACGTAATTCAACACTTCCCTATTTCTCCACGCTCTTAGCACAAAAAAATACACATTTGTAATATTTAACGCAAATAAAAAATAGAAAAATATATACTTTATTTTAAAATGTACAGTATCTTTATTCATAATTTTCCCCTTTTGGTCGAAATATCCTTAGCTAAAGTAGAGCTTATTCAATAAAAAGGCAAGAAAATATTCTTGCCTTTTTATATATTAGTTACCAATTTTTAGGATATTTAACCTCTAGATACAAATCACCATCATATCTTTTGTAATCATCGTAAAAATCATCATTTCTACCAGTTAAATCAATACATCCGGCTGAACCGAGAATATCTCCTCCGTGAATATACATACTATGTCTACCTAATGTATTAGTATTTGAAAGCGGCTGAATTGGAATTCTACTATTTCCCCAAGCAATCGGATTTCTTTTCCATATTCCTGTGCCTGATATAAACTCATCAAATGTTCTCCACTCCCCCGGTTTATGATATTCTCCGCTTCCTTGTTTTAATACATAATTACCTTCCGGTATTGGACCTTCATTGATTTCATTTGTATATTGAGCACTTTGTTTATTAGGTTTTCCGGACATTCCTGAATAATACTTAACAGGTTCACCATTCTCCAACCAAGCTATATTTTTACCATCAAAATATAATGTAGCCGGTTGAGTATAATCAGGATGTAAAGGCGTCATATTACTTCTACTTTCAACTCGTTTCAAAGCTTCAATTCTACCACGATAATCTCCATTATCAAATGCACTGGGTTGTATACATTGCTGATGTGTTTTCTCTTGTGCGTGACGATAATTATTTTCTGCTTCAGACACTATAGAAGTAGTCGGTGAAAATCCAGAATTATTCTGTTGCATATTATTTGTTGACTGTTGGAAATAATTGTTTTCATCTACCTTATACCCTTTTTCCCGCATTACACGTTCCAAAGTCTGACGAACCGTTTCCCGCGATTCTTCGTTGTTATTAAAATTATTATACATATATCTCTCCTTAATTTAAAATCATGGTTACAAAAAAAGGAGCTTGATTTTTCAAGCTCCAAAACAAAATCTCATCTCAATACAAATTCTAAAACAAATTCAATTTTACTCCGGCATAGCTGTTTACCGCCAAAGTTGCAACAATTGCCAATATCCAGCATATCACTGTATATAAAAACGGATATTTCAACAACGGACTGAGTAAATTTTCATTTTTTTTCTTCTTACTCGGAATGAAAAATAATAACATTATTATAGCGCACATAATTGCTTCTGCATACCTGATATATTCATAGAAAGGTAAAACACTTTTATCATTTACAAAACAATCTGCACTCATACATACAATCAACAACGTATACGCAACAATGAATAATGTACCTTTACTGTTAAAATCTCGACACCTTTTTTGTATTACAATCAGAACCGGGAAAAGAAACAATAAAGTTGCGGCATAGTCTAAAATTGAAATAGCAAAAGATTTAATAACGACCTCAATAAAATGAATTAGACACATACCGGCTATAAATGCTGGTTGATTAAAAACGCCATCAAATGAAAAGAGCATTTTCCATATTTCATTTTTATTATCTAATGCATTCCTTATTTTATTTCCCATATAGCCTCCTGTTTATGGCAGATGTTACGCTACAATTATACATCTGCCATAAACAATATTAATTTAGTATTAATTTACATTTTTTTACCCAAATAATACCCCAAGAGATAACCATCAACATCTATGACATCATTCATAATGTTATTCAGTCGTCCGCCTCCTTCTCTTTCGGCTCGTTGCTGTAAAAAATTTTGACGATTAGTGTAGGCATCACTGAACCATCTATCAATCAATTGTCCGTAAACACCTCCGGTTAAACCGTTAGCCAACCTTTCTGCTCCACCCATTATACCTTCGGCAAAACCGCCCAATGCTCCGCCTATAACGCTGTATTTCTGCGAAGTAGTGTTATTATCAGTATTTTGTGAAGCATTTGTCCAAGCATAATTGCTCTTTGGCCTTTGCCCATACGCTCTGTCATACGGAATTGCCGTAACATACTCCTGTGCCAGTTTTTGATAATTTATATTATTTAAATTATGTTGCTCTTTTTCTTTTTCCCGCATTACACGTTCCAAAGTCTGACGAACCGTTTCCTGCGGTTCTTCGTTGTTATTAAAATTGTTATACATATATAAATCTCTTTAATTTAAAATTATTGTAAAAAAAAGGAGCCTGATTACTCAAGCTCCATCTTATCAAATAACTTTTATCCTTTATATGATTTTATAATATTCGCCAGATTATTCCAGCCTGACTGTTGCGATGCGTCACGACGGGCTTGCACCCCGCTTTGAATATTGTACAAATTCAATGCGTTATCATAACCGGATACAGAACCATCCAATAATGATTTTATCTGATCGATATAACTCTGTCTTGCATTGTTACCAAATCCGGCAGCACTGATATTATCCGCCAGTGATTGCGAATATGTATTCTGCCCCGTTAAAACACTCTGATACGCAGCCTGATTAAGTGCATCGTTCATATTATTCTGCACTTCACCCATTGCCCGATTATAGGCCTGGCTTCCCACCGGTATTCCCTGATTGACAAGTCTGGTTTGCATATCGTCCAATTGTTGCTGATATTGCGGATTTAACTTATCAACATACGAATTATATGTCGCATTCTCCGCCCTCTGCCGAGCTGCATCCGAATAATCAACCCCGAATTGATATTCCGGCATAGAATTCAAATTTCCGCTCATATCATAGGCACTAACCGTCATATTTTTCAAAGTTTTATCATAATTTGAGGTATCATACCCTCTTAAATAATTCATATAATCTGTTTCATATCCGTACGGACTCATTGAGCCCACTCCAAATATTTTTCCTACTGATTTACTCATTTTCTTTCTCCGTTAAAATTAATCCACGGACACTCCGAACGGAGCATCCCCAAAATATAACAATCTTCGCCGTCATCTCGACTTTGCCGCAATATTCCCTCGTCTTTGAAACCCAAACGACGAACCATATCTAAACAGCGAACATTGCTTTTGCTGACTAATATTCCTATGCGCCGACAATCCATCCTGCCAAACGCAATCGTAAACATTAATCGCAAAACCTTACGTGAACACCAATGCTTATCGGTGGAATACATAGTCCACCAAACCTCGGTACGTCGGCGCACGGTATGAAAAACAAGTGCGCCGACCAGTTTTTTGTTATAATAAAAACCGAAAGTCAGATGTTTTTCTTCCGGCCAGTCATCATCATATCCCAAACCTTTACGCACCCAATCGATTACAGCACCGTTAGTGTCAGGTATTATATCCATACTCATAATACCCCCTCCCCTAACTCATAACGAATTCCTGTTTCATACCACTCAATTTTGTTACCGGCCGTTGAGGTTTTGAATACCAAACTGACGCAATAACCGGTAGCGGAATTACATATCCATTGGCTATGCAGCTCTCCGCTTCCTGAATTTTGCCAACTTGCTCCGGTTTTGAAATTTTCCGCCCATTTTACCGAGTTCCATTTACAACCTCCGGTGAAACCTATATCCTCACAATATTCATTTTGCCCATTTTGCATATCGGTATTGGTATAAATGATTAGGGTGTAATTATACAAAGATTTGGTGTGCGGATTTATAAGCTGAATTTTCTTCAATTTTTCCGTTCCCAAATTATTATATGCTTGTGCAACTTCCCCTATAATGGCTTCACCGTTATCACTATGCCCTTCGTCAAACAAATACACCCCGTCATCGGAAGCAAAATATAATCTGCCGTTATATTCCGCCCAACAATGCGAATTTATGTCCGTAAAACGGCACCAGGCTCCGGTATTTACATTTATAACGTGCTGTTCAAACCCTTTATGTAACGGAACATTAAATATGGCAAATCCGCCTCTTGCATAAATTATTCCCTGCCACCCCAAACGAGAAGCATAGATTTTTGTCCTACTACAAACTAAATCCCGAATGGTATCACTGAATGCAATCTTGGAAGAATTAGCCTTATCCAACGGAAGTGCTCCCGACAAAGGAATATATCCGTCCTGAGTGATAATCACCACATCACCCTGATATGACAGGCAACACTTATACCCTATCGGACGGCTGATTTTATAAGAACCACGCAATTTCCAATCATCGGCATCTGCCACATTGGAACCGGAATAAACCAGCGCTTCACCCTCAGAAGTAATAAATACCGTTAAGTCATCTATTCCTTTTCCTCCGTCTTGCGTCCAGTTTGCCACCGCCACCAAATAACCGCCGAAACGACTTACTTGCGACAAATCAAAACACTGTAATGAACCTGAAATATTTCCGGCATTTTCGGCATACCATACCCGCAAAGTTCCCTTCTCGATAAACCACAATCTTTGCTTGGAAACACTCCCTGCGATGATAGCTGACGCATTCAAGTTATCCTCATTAAATCCCCAATTTTCCAAATGTTCGTTTCCCTGATTATCAATGTAATAAACCTTTGGAATATCAATACCGTTCATAAAATACAGATAGTTTTTATACTGCACAATCTGGCAATTATCATTGTTCAAAAATACATCCGGAAAATTCCGCACCTTTTTACTTGAACTGATATTATAAACTTTATGTCCGCTCACTGCCAATAATTCTGATTGCATACCATTGCCATACACGGCCAATGTTCCGACTTTATCGGCAAATGATACATACGTAATATATCCGTTTCGCAAAACCACTTTATCTTCGTAGGGAATGTAATTGTCCATTGTTATGGCGCACGCCGGATCCATCTCGACTAAACTGTCACGTCTGTTCAGCCCCTTAACCGGAGCCGGCAAAACATAAGTCTGTGATTTATTTGCTCTTATCGCATATCGTGCATACATTGATTTTCACTCCTTCATTGCTGTTTTCTCCGCTGCCGGCTAAATTAATATCTCGCATCGCTAATGAACTGCCGAAACGTTTCTTCAACTCCCGTTCATATTCCGCATATTCCTCGCTGTAATCCAAACCACTACGTTTCAACCAACGCCATAAAATTCCTAATTTTACCAAATATTCATCGAAAATCGGCACGTCATTATTGGAAGTCAGAGTATTTTTTTCTTCAAAAGTTTTCAAATCCCAAACAATATTATTTGAACGATATTGAAACACTATCTTAACTCGTGATTTAGGCTCATCCAAAAATATCAATCTTCCGTTTTGAATTTTGAACTTAATTCCGCAAGAAACGTTACCGAAATACTTATCTCTCATCCATTGTTCCGGAGTAATGGCACCAATTACCTTTTCGTTTGTGTCTTTCACATAAATGGTATTGTTTAAGAGACAATAAAAATCGGGAATATAATCGCTGATAAGATATTGCTTTTTTCCTTTAACCGTGCGTAACCAACCTTCTTTGGTTAATTCCTGCCAATTACCGTAACGCAACAAACTATCCAAAGCAGATTTCGCCACACTCAAAAAAATATTGTTTTGCTGACTTGATGTATTAAACAAATCATCAGGTCGCTTCACCGCTGCCAAGTCGGCAACTTCTCGGCATATTTCCAAAATTGTCTTCATTTTTATTCTCCTTTGGATGTTTTGTTTTTTCTTAATGTTTTAGCTCTATTTAGTTTGCTAATTTCTTGTTTTAGTAATATATTTTCTTTACTTATCAACTCAAATTTTTCTCTATATTCGGCAATTTTATCGCAATATTCCTTCTCTTTTCTGGCAAAATCGGCCACCTTATTATTGCCTTTGGCATTACGCATAAAAATCTCGGCAAACTTATGTTCGTTTTGCAATCCCAAACTTTTAACTTTATCGTAAGGTAAATTTGCCAAAGCCTCTACCGTAAACACTCCACGATTTTTACAAGTCGCTACTTCGGCGGCTGTCAGAAATGCGAATTGTTCCAAAGGTGTACCTTCTTTTATTTGTGCTTTTGCCATTTTATATAATGCATATTCCCGAGGAAAACGTTGTATTTTTTCCGGACTTGCCGGTTGATTAAATACTTCCGTATTATTGTCTTTTAAGCGAATTTCCACATAAGTTACATTCTTAAAAATAGGCAATCCATTATCATTCACCGCTGTCGTTTTAACAGCTTTATCATAAAAACGAGCCGATACATTGCGGTCATCGTTTGTATTATCGGCAAATTGCCGAAACATTGCAAAATCAAAATCCATATCTCACTCCTTTATTTAATATATTAAGTAAATTTAATAATATCTTGATATAAAAAGAAAAAGGCGGAAATAAATCCGCCTTTCCCTTTTATGCTATCAATTACTCTCCACCGTTATTTGTACCTTCGTTTCCTTCCGTCTGAGTTTCGTTTCCGCTCGTCGGAGTTTCACTTTGAGAACCGGTGTCCTCTGAGCTATCCGAAGAAGATGCTTCCGTTTTTATCAAAACACCTTGTAAAGCTGCGTTACTCATTGTCAAATTACCGGCCCAACCGATAATACGGTATAAAGCATCCTGATTTACGGCACGTCTGTCACCGCCGATTACCTTCATATCACGGTCTTTATGGGTGCGCAAATAGATGTAATCGGTGTTCAAGAAATACATATGATTTTCCGGACAATTGCCGCCTTGACCACCGTCATAAACCACATCAGCGCCTTTAAAACGAGAGCTGATAAATCCGGCTTCGGCGATTTTAGGATCGGAAAAGCGTTGTAAATCCATCAATGTAGACTCATAAATCGAATACAAATTATCATCGCAAACAATCAAATCCGGCTTATCTGAACCACGAGAGCATTTGAAATAAACACTGCTCATCAATTGTTTGATATTATCTTTGGTAATAGCACCGCTTTCAACCTGATTACGCCAAAATTCGTTACCGGTTGTCGAACGATCGATACCACCGACGGTTCCCGAAGTCGGATCATCGGCAACCAACAAGGCCAGACCGCCGATTTCTTTACCGGAAGAACCGGTACCGTCACCATATACAGCTGCCGCCATTTTATTAATCAACGTTTTTTCGGCATTGGCGATGCGTTTTTCAAACAAATCCATTGTCTGTTCACGCCCGCTGTTCATCAGCAATTCTTCACCGGAAACGGCTACCGGAACCGCACAAAGTTTGAGAGCGTATTCAGCAGCCGTAAACAATTGTTTCGGGCTGAATGAAATGGTATCATACCCCGAATACCAAACCATATCACCTTCACCGTATTCCAACTCTTCCAAAATTTTGGAACCGCCGGTAATCGGACGCATTTTACCCTTTTCTTTTAATCTTTTTAACAGTGCACTGTTCTTTGACATATTATCGTGCAAATATTTAGTACGACTTGCTAAAGTGGTTGTAAAAACATCATTATAATCTTGTGTCATATTATTATTCCTTTATAAAAAAATTAATCCAAAAAAGCAGCCATATTTTTCTCTAACTCTTCACGCAGAGTTAAAGGTCTTTCCGGTGCTTCTGACTTTCCTTTCGGAGAAAAAGCGGCTTTATGCGCTTTTTGCGCTTCTGCCGCACGAGAACTGATTTGTTTTTCAATCAGTTCGGAGCGAACTTGCGGATTAAGCCACAAAGCGTTTTCATAGGCATCTTCAACGTTTTGCACCGCACCGCTTTCCAGCAATCCCCAAATTTGATTTTTCACTGCCTCAAAATAAGGATGCAACAAATTGCCCTCTCTGTCGGTTTGCCGACCAAACATTTGCAGTATTTCATCCATTCTTTGGTTATGCAGTCCGCTTAAATAAGAAGTAATTTCGTGAAAATTCTGCTCCAGTTGGTTCAAACGAGCCACCGTTTCATCCGAAACTCCATTTTGCTTATGTTTACCGTTTTCAAAATTTACGCCGTAAACTTTGGCAATAGCACGCAAAGTTTGTTCCGGACGACGAGCCATTTCACTGTCAATCCAGATTAAGCCCGAAAGCCAATCACGGATTTTTTCCACGCCCTGTTCTTGCAAACGCAGGCGATTAGCTTCATACTGAGCTTCTAAAAGCTTGTAATCTTGCAAACTGTTCAAGGCTTGTTGATACTTCTCATTATTTTTGTTTTCGTGTTCTATCAAAAAAACCTGCCATTCTTGAGGCAGGTTCTTAAAATCGGACGCGAATTTTTCCTGATAACTTTCCGGTGCAAGTAACGCTTGCGCTACCGTTGTTTCCTCAACCTGAGGAGCAGACGGTTCACCTTGCGATACTACTTTAGGAAAGGCATCAGATACTTCGTTTTCGGTTTGGTCATCAAGTAGACCATGTGCCTTAAACTGACGTTCAAGTTCTTTTCTTAAATCATTCATTTCCATATCATCCTTTTATAGTTAAAAAGAAAATCGGCGAAGAGTTGTTTTCGCCGATCGGTTTCTTGTTTCAGCCGAATATTTTTGATATATTCGGTTGAATAGTCGCTGCTGCGCACAAGCCCGCTTGAGCGCAGATACTTATCGACATCTGCGACCGAAGATGCGACAGATCCGTCCGGAAGAATCACTTCTTCCGCGAATTGCTTGCTTATATAAGTCATATTATTTTTCCTTATTTATCAAATTGATACAAAAAAATCGGCAAAACTTTTCAGTCTTACCGATTTGGGTAAACACATTTTACCCATCATACATTTATATATTATCCCTATTATCCCTTAAAATATATTTTTTCAGTTTATCATTTCTATCCATTGTTTTCCATAACTGTCTTGATTATAAAATACGTTGCTTTGTGATA
>OMQI01000141.1 GCA_900313185.1 uncultured Rhodospirillaceae bacterium | reverse complement strand
AGTTGAGTTAATACTGTTTGTGTGATTGCGTTAAATCGCCAAATCGCTCGGAAATTCTTAAAAGATGGGAAGACGGTTATCATTCGGACAGCTTGTAGAGGTTGCACGTCATCGTGTTTAATAAGTTAGGACTTTTTTTGGCCAGTGCGCTCGCCTTGTTCAGTAGCGCAATTTATGCCCATGAAGATAGAAATGTGGCAGCACTTAACGGATATTATCTGGACAGTTCGCTTTGTTTGGCGGCTGCCGAACACGCCGGTGAAAAATATGGCGTAAGTTATGATTTATTACAAACAATTTCAGCAGTTGAAAGCGGTAAGTGGAGTGATTTGCACAATACTTACATTGCTTGGCCTTGGACGATTAATGTAAACGGTAAAGGTTATTATTTCGAAAGCAAAGAAGAAGCTGTTGAAGCAGTGAAAAAGTTTCAGGCCAAAGGATATAAGAGCATAGACGTCGGTTGTATGCAGATTAATTTGAAGTATCACGGTGATGCTTTCTCTTCGGTTGAAGAAGCATTGAATCCGGAAAATAATGTTCAATACAGCGCAAAGTTTTTGCGTTCTCTCTATTCTCGTCACGGTGGTGATTGGCAGAAGGCCGCCAAGAGATACCACTCGGCAAATGTTAAAGAGGGGAATATTTATGCCGAGCGTTTGGAAAAGCGTTTTGACGTATATAAGAACATAGGTTTATCTGAAGAAAGCCAACTGTTTTAATTATGGCTATTAAAGTATTCAAATATAAAAAGCAATATCAAGTAAAAAGCTATGAAGTTGATTGTCATAGCTTTTTGCGTATTGTCAGTTTAATGAATTTTTTGCAGGAAGCCGCAGTGGAATCGGCAGAAGCCTTGGGTTTCGGCTTTGAAAAATGCCGTGACAAAGGAGTGGTATGGGTTGGCTCGAACTATTTAATTAAAGTGGAAAGACTGCCGAAGATGAATGAACACATAGTTATAGATACTTGGCCGGCAGAAGGAAAACTATGGGGTGCGGTGCGTAATTTTTTGGTTAAAGATGAAAATGACAATATTATAATCAGAGCAATCAGCCAATGGGTTTTGATAGACTATGCACGACGCCGTCCGGTTATGTTGAATAAATATTTTCCGGAATATGATTTTTTAGATGAAAAAGTTATGGACGACGATTTCCATAAATTGCCGTTGGTTGAAAATCCCGACAGCATTAAAGATATTTTGGTGCGTTATGATGATATTGACATAAATAACCACGTTAATAATGCGGTGTATCCGCTGTGGGCAGGCGAAGGTTTGGAGCCGGATTACAGAATGAAGCATACGCCTGCAGAAATAGAGGTGTGTTTTAAGAAAGAAGCATTATTGGGCGAGAGAATAGAAGTTTGTACCAAACAAACGGATAATGAAAGTTTGCACACCATTTTAGATAAAAACAGCGGAGCCGAATTGGCTGACGTGAGGTTCATCTGGAGAGAAATCACATTAAAGTAACCGGTAATAAAGCTCGGCGGGGACTAATGTTTTGTTTTAAAACTGCGTGAAAAATCGGGTAAGCCCGTTCACATTCGGTGATGGCGATATTTAAGAGCTGCGAAAGCTTATCGGTAAGGTTGTGTTCGTTTTCACCGATAAACAGAGAATGCTTGAAAATAGGCATTCCGGTTTCTTCCCAGTAAGAAAAATAACCCAGCCATAAATCTTCATTCAGGAGTGCCAAAAGTTCGAAAATACTCGGAAGATTGACGTTTTCGTGTTCAAGGTTGAGCAGACAGGAAATATGCAGACAACGCATTTTTTCTTCCCACGCAAAAAACAGCAACATATTATCCCAACGACCGGATATTTCGACAACCACTTCATTTTGGTTGCGGCGCTCGGTCGAGTGTTGACGATGAGCAAATAAACACTCAATGTCATCAATCGGATTATATACAGACAGCTTTTCGGCGAACATCAAACCTTCCTAAAACAACGGATTCATCTTAAGAATGGCACAGCGGTGCAAAAAAACAATTTTAAGTAATGAGTTTTCCACTTTTTTGCAAAAATAAAAAATATTTTTGCTTGGATAAAAAAATAAATAGCGATATTTCAAACAATTAAAAATAAAGATGTTTATAATATTTTTTTAGGTGTGGATTATCTGTTTTTTGTTAATATACTTTTAAGCAATAAATAGTAAAGGGACAAAAATGATTGGTTTGGCATATCCTGAAATATCTCCGATAATTTTTTCAATCGGACCTGTGGCCATAAGATGGTATTCTATGGCTTATTTGGTCGGAATTATTCTCGGTTGGTGGTTAGCGGCTAGCAGAGTCAAAAAATATGACCTGGGGCTGACTAAAAAAAATTGTGAAGATATCGCCTTTGCCGTAACTTTGGGAATTATATTAGGCGGGCGAATCGGATATGTTTTGTTCTACGGTTCCGGTCAGTATTGGCAAAATCCTTGGGAAATTTTTGAAGTTTGGCACGGTGGAATGTCTTTTCACGGTGGTATTTTCGGAGTTATAATAGCTCTGTTTGTCAGCTCCTATTTGATAAAATATCCGTTTTTAAAGTTAACTGATTTGGTGGCACCGGTAGTTCCGATAGGTATATTCTTGGGACGTTTGGCGAATTTTATCAATGATGAGCTTTGGGGTAGGGTGACCGATGTTGCTTGGGCGGTTCGTTTCCCACGGGGCGGATATTTACCGCGTCACCCGTCGCAACTTTATGAAGCTTGTTTGGAAGGCATAGGGCTGTTTGTTATTCTCAATTTGTTATGGCGTAACAAGTGGTGTCGTGAACATGACGGGATAATTTCGGCGGTATTTTTACTGGGATATGCCGGTTTTCGTTCGTTGATGGAACAATTTAGAGAACCGGATGCTCAACTCGGCTTTTTATGGGGCGGTTTGACGATGGGACAATGGTTGTCATTACCGATAACAATTATAGGGTTATACTTGCTATTGCGTTGGTTTGTGCCGAAGAAAACAAAAGAAAATTAAGCCACGGTTGTGACATTGCAATTATAGCGATAACTTTTTTGCAATGCGTTGTGAGCACGATCGATTACTTCAAAAGCATTACGGTCTTTACGGGTTTTTTCCGATACACATACGGAAATGGTTATTTTTAGGTTTTTGTCGCCGGTTAAGATAAATTCCGAAGCGGCGATGTTGTGTCTGATATTGTCGGCATATTCTTTGGTGTGACGGGCATCTTCGTTTTTGAACACCATAATAAGTTCATCTTCGGTATGACGATAAAGCGTTAGTTTGTAAGGCATATCAATGATACTGTTCACTACCAATTGCTCAAGGTTCTTGATTTTTTCTTTACCGATGATTTGTTGCAATTTGTCACGATTATCAATGCTGAACAAAGCAATGGTGTATTTGAAAGGAAACTTGGAATTGGCGTTTGCCAGATAAGAAGTTTTGCTACCGACGTGCTCTAGATAATCGTAGTGATAACGATTGTATAAATCTAAAATGGTAACGCACAACAAAATCAGCGAAAATCCCAAAAAGAATGTTGTTAATCCGGATTGGCTTCCCGCATATATAATTCCCATAAACAAACTGGCGTCGGCATAAAATAAACCGGTATTTATAATAGTATTTTTGAAGCTGATGGATATTGCCAATGTTGCCAATATTGCAGCCCATATTGCGCAAGACCACAGTGGAATCGTCTCTACCGTTATATCTATATGCGGGACGGATTTTATAAGGTCGCAAAAATGTTGAGCAATGATGGCCTGAAATAACAGAGCAAACAATAAATAAATATTACGTTTGGCGTTCAATTTTGATTGTGGCAGAAAATATAAGAAAATAAAATTTAGCGGCAACAAAAAACATAAGCATTGAAACTCGGAAGACGATATAAAGGCTTCACCGTATTCGATTTTCAGGCGGTTGATTACAATATAACAGACAAGCCCGATACACAAACTGAACAGAGGTTTGGATTGGTTGGCGATATAAAGCAAACCGATGGTTGCGGAGGTTATAAACAAAAACAAGTAATGCAATAATAAAGGCATTGTTTGATTATAAGGATTTCCCGAATAAAAAGCCAATAGCCCTGAGAGCAAAAGAAATGCCGGTAAAAACGAACTTTTTATCGTTGAAAAGATATATTTCAAATTTTTGCTGCTTTTAAAAATCACCATAGCCTCCCTTAGGGGAAGATGATAACTCAAAAGAGTTTAAATTTTATTTATACATTTCAAAATAGAGCTGTCGCCGTATGAATAGAAACGGTATTTTTGTTCAATGGCGTGTTTATAGGCAGCCTTCATCCTCTCGGTTCCGCCGATGGCGCAAATCAGCATAAACAAGGTTGATTTAGGCAGATGAAAATTAGTGATAATCATATCAATAATTTTGAATTTATAGCCGGGAGTTATGAAAATATCGGTTTCACCGCAAAACGGATGTAATACTCCGGTATCATCGGCGGCACTTTCCAAAAGGCGCACCGAAGTGGTACCTACGGCAATAATCCGTCGACCTTCTTTTTTGGCTTGATTGATAATATCGGCAGTTTGTTCGGAAATTATACCGTATTCGGCGTGCATTTTATGATTTTCGGTGTCATCTGTTTTGACGGGAAGAAAAGTTCCGGCTCCAACGTGCAAAGTTAAAAATACCCGTTTAACTCCCATCTCGTCTATTTCTTTAAGCAGTCTGTCGGTAAAATGTAAACCGGCAGTAGGCGCAGCCACGGCGCCATTGTGCTTGGCATAAACCGTCTGATAATCTTCCTTATCGTTATAAGGATTCCACAAACCTTTTAACGGCTTATCACGCTTAATATATGGCGGCAACGGCATTGAACCGTATTTTTCTAAAAAAGTTCCAAGCGAATCGGCATCGCAATTAAAACGGATAAAAACGCCGTCTTCATCGTCTTTTTGCAAAACTTGAGCACAAAAATCAGATTCTTCCGCACTTATTTCGGCAGTATAAAAACGAATCGTATCGCCGATATGCAATCTTTTGGCGTTTTTAATAAAGGACCACCAACTTAAACCATCATCCGGATGATAGAGTGTTACCTCAACAAGCGCTTCACCACGCTTACCGTATAAACGAGCCGGAATAACTTTGGTATCGTTAAAAACCATAATATCGCCGGCACGCAAAATTTTAGGCAGGTCATAAAAATGTCTGTCTGCTATGGTGCTTTCTTCGGATAAGTCCAATAAGCGTGAACTGTCACGTGGTGATGCCGGTTTTTTAGCGATTAAATCACGGTCTAAATCAAAATCAAATAAATCAACTTTCATACTATGGTCCTTATAAATTTTACTTTTTATAATATGCAGAAAATTTTTACGCAAGATTTTTGTTTTAAAAATGTTTGGCAACTTTTTTGCCAATTTGTCAACATTGCTTGTTTTTAGAGTATTTTAAGATGTTAAATAAAAAAAAAAAAAAAAAAATGTATTT
>OMQI01000016.1 GCA_900313185.1 uncultured Rhodospirillaceae bacterium | reverse complement strand
TTGATTTGTGGAGCAACTTGGAAAGCACTATTCAATCAATGATTTCATCTGATGCAAACTTGAATATCGATAAAGCCAGCGGTACTATTAACCTGACTTCTACACCTACGGATATTCGCCGTGTTGCAAAATATATTAATGAACAAAACAATCGTGTATCTAAGCAAATTGCAATCAGTGTTAAGGTTATCCAACTCAGTATATCCAATGCTGATAAATACAGCTTAGACTTGGCTGCAACTTTCAATAAGCGTGGTAGCATCAAACAAATCAGTGCCGGAACGCATCCGGGTGATTTAGGTGATAAACTCAGTGATTTGACAATGGGCATCAGTAGCGGAAGTTGGAGTGTTGATGCTGCAATGCAGGCATTATCGCAAGAGGGTCAGACCAACCTGGTTACCAGCGGTACGGTTACAACTATGAACAACAAACCGGCACCAATCCAAGTTGTTAAAACACAAAACTATATTTCACAGATTACCAAGACTAACAGCGGTGACAGCGATACATACGATGTTTCGGTGGAAACCGAAGAAATCGAAACAGGTTTCACTATGAGCGTGTTACCGAGAATTTTGGATCACGGTCGTATCTTGATGTTCTTCAACCTCACACTATCCGACTTGTTATCGCTTGATACCATTACGGTTAGCGGAGGTAGTGGAGATGATCCTTCCAAGGGTGACGGTGAAACCATTCAAAACCCTGTCATAGAAACACGTGGATTTACGCAAGAAGTTGCTATGAAATCGGGTGAAACGCTCATCTTGGCCGGTTATGAACGAGTTGAAGATTCTGTGGATAAGAAAGGTGTAGGAACTCCTGACAACATGTTGTTAGGTGGTGCTCAGTCGGCCGAAAAATCCAGAACCATCCTTGTTATTATGTTAACACCGGTTGTTTTGGAATCTCCGTTATCACCGGAATCCAGAATGAACGACTAATCTAAGGAGAGAGCAAGTGGATATGCAGGCAAATATGCAAACTGAAGATAAGGCTTGGAGATGTTCCTTCACCGAAAGAGGGGTAACTTATGCAGCAAGTCTTTTCTGGCAGCCGTTGTTAAACGAAGCAAAGCCTTTGCCGGAAGTAAAAGAAGCGGCGGAAAATATTTTGGAAGGCGCAGACTTATATGTTACTCGTAAAGGTAAGTCATCTCAGTTCGGTTTGGCTGCTTCTTCTCAGGGCTTTGCTCCGGGATTGCCTTCTGCCGCAGTATCTCTTATTACCGGTTTGGGATCAGTTACATCTTTCCTAGGTGTATTTAAGGTAGATACCGGTTGGTGGTACATCTGCTTCAGAAATGACGTTATCTTATCAGATGGTGATACGTTATTCATCAGTGAAAAAGATGCAAAGAATCAGCTTATCGCTATGTTGGCGGTACCTGATTGGGATATTATATTTGCTCCGGCCGAGTGGGGTATTGAAGATACCAAAGCAGACCATTTGGGGCCTATGTTGGAAAAAGGAATTCAAACTAGGTTGGCCAAAATTAATGCCGGAAATGACACTTTAATGTTGGGTGTTATTGTTGTTTGCTTTGCGGTTATCTTATGGTTCGGTTATTCCACATTAAAAGATTTATTCTTTACTGCACCTGAAGAACCTGTTATTGCGCCGGTTGAAGTGGAAGAGCCTCAATTACCTCCTGAGCCGAAGCCTTGGACGGAACTTAATAATCCGTTAGATGTTATGCGGCAATGTTATCTGACTACTCAAAAGGTTGTTCAAGTTGTTACTCCGGGATGGCATATTGAGGGCATTACCTGCACACCGAGCGCCGGTGTAGTAACTTCTTGGCGTCGTGAGCTCGGACGTATAACTTGGATTGAGCAAGCATTAAATGTATCCGGTGTTGACTTTTCATCACGAGTTTTGGGTAAAGATGGTAGTACCGTTATGGTGTCGGTTCCGATTGGTGAAATAACCAAATTAAATTCACCGCCGGAATTTTATGAAGATGAATTGATTAATATATTAAACGATCTTAACCAATCTTTGGGAATAAGTATATCGTTTGGTTCTAAAACGTGGATGTCACCACGTGGTACGAAATATAAGTTGTTAGCTTACTCACTATCATCAAACAACGATCCGTTGATTTGGAGTGATTTATTAATGAAATTTTCAGGATTAACAGTTGATACTATAACATACGACATTAATTCCGGAATGTGGACATATAAAGGAGAAATCTATGAAAAACAACCTGAATAATAAAATTATAGTACTTATTGCCTGCGCATTTGTAATAACCTTTGCAGGTACGAGTACCGGTTTTGCCAACGACGATACACTTCAGGCAAATCCAGAGGTTGCTGACGTTAACATAAGCGATGAATTATTAGACCTTGATGAAATCGCAAATGATGATGTTGTGGAAAATCAAGATGCTGATTTATCGTCTGAAGATACGGAAAAAGAATTTCCGAAAGCTGAGGCTGAAATTCCGATGGATTCTGCAGATGATGTTGCACCCAAACCTTCGGAAGATGAAGAAGATGCCGGCGATGCCGAAGAAAATTCTGACGATTTAAGCTTTCTTAATGAAGAACTGCCGACAGAAGCATCAGCTGAGGTAGCTAAAAAAGACATTCCTGTAGTGGATACTTTGCCGGCTGCACCTGAAGAAGCAATTAATGAGCCTGTCGCAGAAAAGAAAGGGGCTGCGCTTCCTTCTCCTTTATTAGATGTCCAACCGTTCCCTGATGACGGCAGTCTTGATTCATTAGAAACAGATGCCAATAAGGCTCAAATTGATTCTACCGCTGATATTGACTCGGTGGTTCCGGAAATAGGCGGAAACAAATCACCTTTTGAGAGTTTCGGCAATACCATACTGTCCAAAGTCGATAATGACTTGTTCAATCAAATGTCCAATATTGAAAAACAAACCACTTTGTTGCGTTTGGAATTGCGCAGAGAAGAATTGAAAAGTAAGGTTGAAGCCCTACGTGCAGCTCGCTTAAAAGCTCAGCAAGAAGAAGATCTTCGGTTAAAGATGGAAGAAGAAAAGGCTAAAGATCAAGAGGCTGAACGTCAGGCGATGATTGTTGCCGAACAGGGAAAGTTAAAACAAAAAGAAATAGAACTGGAAAAAGTTCGTCAAGCTCAAGTAGTCAAGGACTACATGAATGAGATGGTAGAGATTCAGCAACAATGGATAGCTAAAAATGCCGAATTGCAAAAGAGAGTGAATCAACTTGAAGAAGAGAAAAAAGCTTTGCAAAGCAGTACTCTTGATAAAATATCGCAACTCAATGCAAAGTCAGCTGAAATGATTACAGCAAGCGAAGCTTCTTTCAAGGCTTTCAATCATAAAATGGAAATCTTAAACGAGCATATCAATGAGCTTAAGTCCTCTATGGTTGAAAAAGAGGATGAGATTAAACAACTTTCTAATCCTTTCTCCGATAGCGGATTACCTAGTGAAGATGCAATCGATATGTCAAAAGATTATGCTATTATGGATATTACCGGAAAAGGTGATGATGTAATTGCCAAGCTTGTCAGCAAAGACGGTAGCACTTTCATAATTCACAAGGGGTCAAAGCTCAGAAACGGTGAAGTTGTAACATCTATTACCGATCACTACATTTCGTTTGATAATAATGGTGTTCAGAGTTACTTATACACCGGCGGAACTGTTATGGAATATGAACCGATGGTAACTTTCAACGGATCTGACAAAACACCTGCACAAACCGAAAAACAGATAATCAAAGGGAATTTCAACAATACTTTAGGTAAAGAAGGAAAAGAAGATACTCCGGTATTGATTAAACAGCCTAAAAAGACTAACGGAAACATCTCTTTTGGTTCGGGAACATTTGTACAATAAAAGGTAGTTATGGTTGAAGACAAGAAAAATAATGATGTTGTCATAGGCGACGAGGATATATCCAAGATTTTGGGTTCTTCCGATGTTGAAAAGCCTAAGGATGCTCCATTACCTGATGATGCAGAAAAGAAGAAGGACAAGAACGCTTCTGTCGAAGACTTAGATGCGATTCTGTCGCAGAATTTGCCTTCAAAAAAGAAAAATGAAGACATTATCGATGATTCTGTTGAAGACAGTTCAGAAAATCAGAATCTGTTCCAACTTCTTTTTTCTAATGACAACAGACTTATAACCGTTGAAAACGGACCGGTCAGCGTTGACAGCGAAACCCGTCATATGTTGGCCTTGTTCTCAGATGGTACATATATTGTCGATGAAGCCCATAAGTATGACGGTAAAGTATTGAACTTTGTTGCTACTATGAAACGGCGTAAAATTCCGGTAGCAACTCCGAAATACTACTCAGCTGCCGAAATTGCCGCCATTTATGCCTATGCCGAACGTGGTATGGGGCAGATTAACATTTCTGCGGAAGAAACATCTGACTATCAGATGCAGATTGACTTCTTGAGTGTTATTTCCCGTGCAGCCATTCATAAAGTTTCAGATATTCACGTTGTAGTTGCCGATTCTACTTTGATTTTATTCCGTATGAACGGTATGATGGAACGTGAACTTGAATACTCAAAAGAATGGGGGGAAGCATTCGTACGTGCAGCGTTTGCTTCGGCTGATATTTCTGATGCAAACTATGCCAAAAACGAGTTCCAAGGAGCGCAAAAATTGGGTTCGACGCCTTTACGTGGAACTAATGGTAAATTAAGGCTGCCTCACAATATTTTGGCTATTCGTTTACAATTCAACCCGATTGCTTTCGGTTCACAATATTTGGTAATGCGTTTATTATACGCCGATGATAATCCGAATGGTGAAAGCGATTTGCGTTCTCTTGGTTTGGGAGCTCGTGAAATCGACTTATTCTATCGTTTGCGTGCCAATGCAACTGGCTTAAAGATTATTGCAGGTCCGACAGGTTCCGGTAAATCTACAACGTTACAACGTAATATGATTAAGTTACTGCAAGAGCATAAAGGTGAAATCAATGTTATTACCGTGGAAGATCCGCCGGAGTATCCGATTCCGGGGGCAAGGCAAATGCCGGTTACCAACGCTTCCACCGAAGAAGAAAAAGATGAAGAGTTCACTAAGGCTCTGTCTGCCGCACTTCGTTCCGACCCGGATGTGTTGATGGTCGGCGAAATTCGTACTTTATCTGCGGCCTCGTTAGTGTTCCGTGGCGCCTTGTCAGGTCACAGCGTGTGGACAACATTGCACGCCAACTCGGCACCGGCAATTATTACTCGTTTACGTGATATGGGTGTGCGCCACTATATGCTCGAAGATCCGGAAATTATGAAAGGACTTGTTTCACAACGATTGTTCAGAAAAATTTGCCCTTATTGCCGAGTTTCTATCAAAGATAAAAAGTCTTCCGAATCTTATAAACGTTTGAAAACGGCATTAGGTGATTTTGGCGTGGAAAATACTTATATGCGAGGTCCGGGATGTAAATTCTGTGGCGGTAAGGGAGTTATCGGTCGTATGTCCGTTCCGGAAATTATTCTTCCTGACGCCTATTTCTTACGCTTGATGATTGACGGAAGAACCAAAGAAGCTATTGACTATTGGGTAAGTGAACTTAATGGTCGCCCGCTCAGAGATGCCGCAATTGAACGAATGCTCAAAGGTTATATTGATATTGATGAGGTGGAACGTTGGTGTGGTCTGCTTGATCAACGTCCGATTTATTAGGAGTTTAAAAAATGCCTGAAATTAAGAAAAAAAGTGCCTTTAGCAGAGCGATGATGAACACCAACGAATGGTTGATGGGCTATGCGAAGTTTATGTGCAATTTTTCTAACAAAGGTCGTCTTAAAATTTATCGTAAATTAGCAGCATTATTGCGTAACCGCTTTTCATTGATGAATGCGCTTGATATGATTTATAACGGTTTATCCGATGAAGGACAAAGTCCTAATGAACCTATGGCTATTGCCGTCAGTGCTTGGGGACGTGCTTTGCAAGAAGGTCATCCGTTTTCCGATGCCTTAAAAGGCTGGGCTCCAAACCGTGAGCGTTTGATGCTTTCCGTTGGTGATGTGTCCGATTTGGAAAGTGCTTTAATGAACCTTATTAAAGTAAGTGAAGGTTCTACCCGAATGATTCGTCCGATTGTAAGCGCCATTGCCTATCCGTCTTTCTTATTGATGGCATCGGTTCTTATTTTGTACGCTATCGGTGTATATATGGTTCCGCCGATGCTAAGTGCAGCTCCTGATACTATTTGGACGGGTACAGCTCGTTCTTTGGTTGATTTGTCGGGTTGGATTCAGAAAAACTGGGTTGCCGCTTTTGCTTTCTTCCCAATCATCGGTTCGGTTATATATGCCACAATCGGTTTTTGGTCGGGAAAAATTCGGGTAAAGTTTGACCGTTTCCCTCCGTGGTCTTTATATAAAATATTTACCGGTATTACGTGGCTTTTGGCACTATCAGCCTTAGTAAAGGGCGGTGTGCCGGTTTCCGTTGCTTTAACATCATTAAGAAAAGATGCCAACAAATACCTGCGTGATCGTATTGATGGTGCTTTGTTCCACATTAAAAACGGTGATAACTTAGGACAAGCTTTGGCTAAGGCCGGACAGGAATTTCCGGATAAACAAGTTATCTCCGATTTGAAAATTTATTCCGAATTGGATAACTTTGAGGAAGCCCTTGATAAGTTGGCTAATGATTGGTTGGAAGATTCCGTTTATATGATTGAGCAAAAGGCTGAAGTGATGAACATTGTGGCAATGCTATTCGTATCTGCCGTTATCGCTTGGGCCGTATTCGGCACCTTTGATATGCAGGATCAGATTACAAGTTCTATGGGTAAAGCTTAATATGGAAAGGATATATGTAAATTTAAAAAGATTTAGAGGAGTAAACTATAACGGATTAATCATAATAATATCGTTAGTGTTTGCTTTGATTACTCTATGCTATGTATTATTACATAATCCGTACCAAAAATTACACGAACAAATTTTCCAAACTGCCTACAATATTCGCACATATTACAGTGATCATCCGGGGTATTGGAAATTAAATACCGAATCAGCGATTGATGACAAATTGGTAAGCAAAGAATTGCTTAAGCATACCGAATATGATTTCAAAATCGGTATCGGAGTTAACGGCGATACCGCTTTGCCGTCTGATAGTGTTTTTGATATTGTACTATCTGGTGTTAATAAGTCTACTTGTATCGGTTTGGTTGAAGCGAAAGTCGGCAAAAAGCAATTGCTTAGTCTGCAAAAAATAACCGTGATAAACTCGGATGGTGATACAACCGAGTTTACGTGGGGTGATAATAAACACCCACTGCCGGTAACAAAGTATGCTGCCCGCAATGTGTGTAAACCCACTCAAAACACTATTTTATGGAATTTCCAGTAATATTAACTAATTTCCGGCTTATCGAATAACGGACGTCCTTGCGCCATACGTGTCATCTGCATTTCAATAGTTGTGGATACGTTTATTTTTCCGGTTTTAATAATGTTTCTGGTTTGATCACCCTTCGTAGTATTCGGATTGGCAAATAAATATTGCACCACCGGCCGTTTCTGACCGGTTCCGATAAGTGATTGGTGAACAATTCCCAAAATACCTCGTGATAACAAGTCAAACGCCAAATCTTCGCTCATTTCACCGGCAGAAGCGTGCTTGACAATAGCATCAATGGCATCAGCCACATTATTAGCGTGAATAGTGGAAAGCACCAAGTGTCCGGAAGTTGCCGCACGCAGACACTCGCTTGCCGCTGCCGGATTACGAATCTCACCGACTAAGATATAACGAGGACGAGAACGCAAAGCAGAACGCAGCGAAGCCCCCCAATCATCATTAATCGGTTGAGTTTGTTTGCACATACCCAGAGAGCCGTTCACAGCCTTATATTCTCCATCCAAAGGCATTTCAAAAGGGTCTTCAATGGTATATGCGAAACCACCATGCTGAATTAAATATTCACGTAACAAACTGGATATAGTGGTTGTTTTACCGGAACCTGTCGCCCCGCACAACAAAATCAATCCTGATGCTTTGCCAAGACTTGATAAATACTCCACCAATGCCGGCGGATATCCCAAAATATCTAAATCGGGAACCTTTTTAGGCATTTTACGCATACAAAATGTAATGCCATACATCGAAACCGAACGCTCTACACGAAAGAAAAAGCCTTCATAAATAACAGAATAGCTCGGATTCTTGTTGTATGCTCTTTCCAATAAAGAATAAAAATCATCAAAATCTTCGGGAGATATTTGCATTAGACCGCATTCCGTATTAGGATCCGGCACAAACATCATTTTTTCCGGAGTAATATATATATCCGAATAAAACACATCGTTAATTCTGCTCATCTGTATTCTCCTTTATGGTTTCTTTTCATTAGAATATACAGTATTTATGATTAATATTTTATTACACATTAATTTTGCCATATCGAAATTTAATTGATTAGCAAAAATATGTTGTTGAAATAGTCCCCGATTTATGGTACAATTATATCATACTATAATTATGGAGGTGCGTTATGACAGACAAGAGAAATATTGAAGGAGTAAAATTCATCCTCAAGCTTGATATGTCGGCTGATGATGAAAGAAAACTTGTGCAATTAGCAAAAGAAGCTATCGACGATTCGCATGACAAACGCACCTTTTTAGAACGTAAAAATCAAGACTTAAGAGTTAATCCGACCAGTATAAATCTGGGAGCAGCAATCGGAAGCGGACACGCTATGATGAACAATAATCTTTCGACAAATGATAAGCTCTATATGGTTATGAATAAATATATCAAATTGATGCAACAAAAAAGTCCCAAAATCACAAAAGAGAAGGCTCTTGACAATTTCTGTAAAATCTTTGCCGCAGAATTTCCTAATGAATATGGAATAAAAAACATCCCTAACCGCTCAATCGGATTAAATGCGGCAATTATCAAAAAAGGAAGAGAACTCATCTGATTGCATTTTATAAATCAGTCATTTGAACATCGGAGTTTGTATTGTTAAAAATAATATTGCCAGTAATAAAAAAATATTATATACATCTCTATTATGAAAAATAAATCGAACATATTCAAAATTATTGCCGGTATTATGGGTTGCTTTTTGTTGATAATCGGAGCAACTTTTAAATTTTGGTATGGTCCGAATGATTTGAATTTATCGTTTTTCTTAAATGGCAAAGGAGAGCCTTATATTGATATTGCCTACACCGACGACAGCGATGAAGACAGTGTTATTTCCGTTTATCCGCAATTAGACGGTCAACCTGTTTTGCAAGAAGCTAAAATCAACACTTCCGGAATTAAGAATATTAATTTAACCGTAAAGCATTACAGCGGTTCCTTGCATATTTCCGACGTTTTTCTGCAAGGAAAACACCTCACTGATATGCACCCGATTGATGATAATTTGCACATTATCAACAATAGTCCTAACAATATATCTTTCGATGTTACGGAAAAAGCCCAAATCGAATTATGCAACGATTGTTACCCGCAAAATACCTCTGTTTTTAAGCCTTTTCGTTTCGGGATTGTTATCGGCGCATATTTAGGCATTTTATTGATAGCTCTTATTTGCTTTTTAATGCGGGAAAAAATCAAGCAAAAAATGCTCTCGATATACTCGCTTAAGAACTATTCATTAATATTGCCATACGCCAAACCTTATTGGTTCAGAGCCATATTAGCGATAGCCATAACCATTCCTGTCGGTTCAATGGATGCGGTAATTGCGTGGTCATTAAAGCCTTTTATGGACGTGGTATTGGTTGAACAACAAACCGGTTGGACCAGCTATATTCCGCTGATGATTATTACTTTTAGTATCTTACAGGCAGTATTTACATATATTGCAACTTATATGAACACTTGGGTAGGAAACCGAATTGCCCTAGATATTAAAGGAAAACTATTCGATAAATTGGTGCATAATGATGCTTCGTTTTTTGATAAAACCGATTCAGGTATGGTGTTGATGCGTTTTAATCGTGATGCGGAAATGGCTTGTGGCGGATTATTAAACAGTATGCGGTTATTCTCAACACGTTTTTTCTCTTCAATATCATTGATTATCGTATTGTTTTACAACTCGTGGAAATTAGCGGTTGTAGCTATCGCTGTGCTGATTTTAACTTTTTATCCGGTTACACAATTGCGAAAGAAGATGAAATTCGCCGTCAAACAAGATGTTAATTTTATAGCCGCTCTCTATGCCCATTTTAATGAAATTTTCGGAGGCAACCGAATTGTTAGCGCCTACAATTTATCCTCATTATATAAGAAAAAATTTATTAACACGACAAACGGTATGCTGAATATGCTTATGTTTATGATGAAAAAAATCGGCGTTGTTGCACCTTTAATGCACGTTATATCTGCCAGCGGTATTGCATTGGTAATCTGGTACGGTAGCTATTTAATCGTTCAACATCAGATAACAGTCGGTAATTTTGTTTCATTTATCACCTCTCTGGTAATGCTCTACAATCCG
>OMQI01000003.1 GCA_900313185.1 uncultured Rhodospirillaceae bacterium | reverse complement strand
TTAACCTCTTTTTTTTACACTATATTCCAAAAATATTGATAAGCAATCAAAAAAAATATTTTATTAAGCGCAATATTGATATACTATTGTTGAAGTAGTTATTTAAGGAGGAAAAATGGCTGATATTGATACCGATACCCGACCGATTATTGAGCTGCAAAATGTTTCGGTAGGATATGATGGAGAAGATGTATTAAAGAACGTTTCTTTAAGTTTGCAAACCGGCGATTTTACTTTTGTTACCGGAAAGTCCGGTGCCGGAAAAACCACATTATTGAGTATGTTGTATTTGATAAAAAAGCCATACAAGGGTGTTTTGAACGTATTCGGTAATAATATAAATTTTTCCAATCGTGATGAGCTTGCTTTAATGCGTCAAAAAATCGGCGTAGTATTCCAAGATTTCAGATTATTGGAACACTTGAGTGTATATGACAATATTGCATTACCGCTCAGAGTTCGCGGAATGAACGAAAAGGAAATATACAAGAGGGTAGTGGAACTTTTGCGTTGGATTGAGATGCATAAAAGCATTTATAAGACTTGCAGTACGCTTTCCGGCGGTGAAAAGCAACGTGTGGCAATTGCCAGAGCAGTTATCAATCGTCCGGATATTCTGTTTGCCGATGAACCTACAGGAAGCGTCGATTCTGAAATAGCCGACAAATTAATGCGTTTGTTTGTTGAACTTAACAGAGTGGGAACAACCGTAGTTATTGCCACGCACAATGAACAGCTGACTTCCACATATAATTACCAAAGAATTGATTTATCAGGTGGAACTGCCAAATTATATCCGGCTTTGCAAAAAATTTAACGGAGAATGGAAATGCACAGAGAATTAATGCGTAAAAATGAGATTCCGATTGATGATGAAGAAACTTCGATATTTATGTATGTTTTATCGTCGATATATATGTATTTGTTTATCATTGTATTGGCCATAGTTATGTCCATAAATACGATGGTTAAAAGTTGGGAAAAAGATATTTTGGGTTCCATTACCATTCAGGTAAGTCCGATTGAAGACGAAAATAAAAAAATTGATGCAGATAAAACTCAAGAACAGCTCAATAAAGTATTGCAGTTTGTGGAAAATGCCGAAGGAGTTAAAAGTGTCCATGTAATTGATGATGAAACGGTGGAAAGATTAATGACACCTTGGCTCGGAAATAAAGTTGATGTTAATGCTTTACCGATACCGCAATTGTTGGACGTTCAACTTAAAGAAAATGCGGAAATTAACTATGATGAAATGACCAGAGGCCTGCATAAAGTTACTTCGAATGCCTCAATTGATAACCATCGTTTATGGTTGAACAGATTGCTTAAATTTGCAGGTTCTTTGAAAACGTTGGCCTTATCCGTTTTATTTATGGTTATAGGTATTTGTGCGTTTTCCATTTATTATTCGACAAGAACCAGTTTAGGAATAAACTTAAATTCTATAGAAATCTTGCATATTATCGGTGCTCAGGATGATTATATTGCCAAGCAATATGCCAAAAGCTATGCCAAAATAGGTTTCTTTTCGGGAGTTATCGGACTTATATTTGCCATACCGAGTATCGTTATTGTGAGCAAATACGGGATTTCGACCGGCAGCGGTTTATTAAATAGTGCCGGTTTATCCACATTTCATTGGCTGTTAATGATGGTTACTCCTCTGCTTTCTTTATTTTATGCTATGGGAACCGCTTATTATACGGTACGTAAATCATTGGAGAAAATGTGTTAATGTCGGGGCATTTAAAAAAATATTTGTTGATTGCCTTGTTGGCTTTTGACTGTATTTTTGTGCCTTGGTTCTGCGGGTTTATTTGGTTTGGGCAAAAAATCAATGATTACAATGATTACGATTTGAAATATACCGATGCCATTGTTGTGTTGACCGGAGGACGTAATCGAATTGCCAAAGCCGTGAAATTAATGAATAATAACATGGCAGAACATCTTTTTATATCCGGAGTTGAAAAACACACTTCTCTGGAAGCGATTATCAAAAGTTTGAAGATTTCAATCAATAATCCCGATAAAGTAGAATTGGGATATGATGCCACGGATACAATCGGAAATGCCCGTGAAATCAAAGATTGGGTCGAGAAAAATAATATAAAATCCGTTCGTCTTATCACTTCCAATTATCATATTCCACGCAGTTTGGCCGAAATTAAAGCCTACAATCTTCCTTTAGAGATAGAATTGACACCGGTTTATTCGGAGAATGTAGCCAATTATTGGTGGCAATCTTGGGGAACATTTAAGCTTATAGTAAGCGAGTATAACAAGTATTTGGTGGTTGTTTTAAGAAATTTGTTTAAGTAAAGAGGAAAATAATATGTTATATATCAGATCATTATTGACTAACTTTTTTTATTTCGGAACTTTGTTTTTAGGGTGCACGTTTCAGCTTGTTATGGCTTTATTACCGAGAAAGGCAACTATTTTTTATTGGGATAAGATTGTTATGCCGATAGCTCTTTTCTGGGTTCACTTGTTTGCCGGCATCAAATTTGAAGTAAGAGGAAAAGAGAATATCTTAAATAAAAATGTTTTGTATGCATGCAAACACGAATCGGCATTGGAAACTTATGCTTTTACCCAGTTTGTCCCGACCACTACATATATACTGAAAAGAGAATTGATATTTATGCCGTTTTTCGGTTGGACACAATATTTTTACGGAATGATTCCGGTCAATCGTAAGGGCGGAGCAAGTGCAATGAAAAATATGCTGAGCGAAGTAAAAAAGAAAACCGATACCGGGCGTCCGGTGGTTATTTTCCCGGAGGGAACCCGCTGTTTTCCGGGGACTACCAAGGGGTATAAATCGGGAATAATGTTTTTGGCGGAAAACTTGCATCTTCCGGTTGTGCCTGTTGCGGTAAATACCGGATTTTTCTGGGCAAAAAATTCTTTCTTACGCTATCCGGGAACGGCTGTATTCGAATTTTTACCGGCAATCAGTGCCGAAGGTAAAACCAAGGAAGAGTTTATGAATGAATTGCAAAATGCAATAGAAAATAAGTGTGCCGAATTGAATAAAGAAGCTGTGGAAAAATATCCGCACGCAGCACAAATGTGGAAAGAACATAACAATGCGTAAATTTGGTAAATATGTGAAATCGCTTTGCACCATATTGGGCGCTTTGGTGATAATCGGTGGAGTGGCAACATTAATAGTAGGTTGGTATAATAACAGACGTGTTTATATTCCGCCGCATACAATGGTTATGATTGATATGAGTCATAATTTTACCGAAGTTCCGACTGATAGCTTAATTGATGAGATTTTGGATCGTCAGAGTATGAGCTTTCAAAAATTGATAAAATCGATTGAAATTGCAGCAATAGATGACCGCATAGATGCATTGATTGCCCGTATTGACATAAGCAATTTGGAAATGGCGCAAATTCAAGATGTGGCTAGGGCCATAATGAATTATAAAACTTCCGGTAAACCGGCTTATGTATTTTCGCAAGGTTTCGGTCCGTTAGGACAGGGAAATCGTGAATATTATCTGGCTACCTTCTTTGATAAGATTTATATGCAGCCACACACTTCCATAGGGGTAACCGGTATAAATATAGAAGTTCCGTTTTTCAAAAAAATAATGAATAAAGTCGGGATTGATGCTGAATTTTATACTCGTTATCAATATAAAACGGCAATGGCTTCATTTACCGATGATAAGATGTCAGAACCGTTTCGTGAGGAAATTCAGAGTCTGGGTAATGAATTAATGAACGAAATTAAGGCAGACATTAAAAATAATCGCAAACTTAAACAAGATATTGATGAATTGATTAATAAAGCGCCGATTTCCGCTGAGGACGGAGTTGAATACGGTTTGGTTGATGAATTGATGTATTTGCCGCAGTTGGAAGAAAAATTAAAGAAAGACGGGGCAGAAAACTTTATTTCAATAGAAGATTATGCATCACAAATTCATCCGAATACCGGTAATATTCCGACGATTGCTTATCTCAATCTAAATGGTATTATTGATACCGGAGAAACCTCCTCGGATATAGATGGAGAATATGTTTTAGGAAGTCAGAGTGTATTAGCTGACTTGGCAGAAATAGAAGATATGGATAACCTCAAAGCATTGATAGTTCGTATAGATAGTCCGGGAGGCAATTATAATGCGGCTGATGAAATATATTTTGCCTTAAAACAGTTGAAAAAAAATAAAAACATTCCGATTATAATTTCCCAATCGGGATATGCGGCATCGGGTGGATATTTTATCTCATTGGCAGGTGATTATATTATTGCCGAACCTACCACCATAACCGGTTCCATCGGCGTTTTGGGCGGAAAATTTGTTGCACAGAAACTATGGGAAAAATTGGAAATAAATTGGGACGGTATTAAAATCGGCGATAATGCCGGAATATTGAGTATTAATACTCCGTTTTCCGCTACCGAAAAGGAAAATTTCAATGCTTCGCTTGATGAAGTGTATAAAGATTTTACCGCTAAAGTTGTGGAAAATCGTAAAATTACCAAGGATATAGATGAAATAGCACGAGGTAGGGTGTGGACCGGTCGACAAGCATTGGAACTTGGGCTTATTGATGCGCTCGGCGGCCAAAGTGATGCTTTGTTTGAAGCCAGAAAACTCGGAAATATTAAGGATAATCAGAAGTTTAAAATCATTACGTATCCACGTGAAAAGAGTTTTAGTGAAAAGTTGCGTGATTTAATCTTAAACGGTAATGTAAAAATAAATAAAATTATTAACAACAGCGGTGTTGATATCCGTTATTTAAAACTTTTCAAACGCTGTCAATATGATACTGTATTGTCACCGTTTATAATAAATATGTAGATTAAAAAGAGGTTATATAATGGCGATAGATAATGAAACCGTGAAAAGGGTGGCTTTCCTTTCGCGTCTAAAGGTTGAAGATGATAAAATAGAGCCGACCAAAGAAGAGTTTAATAAAATTCTGCAGTGGATAGAAGAATTGAATGAAATCAATACCGATGAGGTAGAGCCTTTAATTTCAGTAAACAACGTGAATTTACGAATGAGAAATGATGAAATAACTACAGGTAATTGCCGTGAAGATATTTTAAAAAATGCACCGTCTGCCGAATATGATTATTTTGCGGTGCCGAAGGTGGTGGAGTAAAGATATGAACGATATTACCAAATTAACCGTGTGTGAAACACTAGATGCACTGAAAAGCAAAAAGTTCAGTTCTGTAGAATTAACGAAGTCATATCTTGAAAATATGGAAAAAGGCAGACACTATAATGCCTATATAACCGAATGTGCCGACAAAGCCTTAAAACAAGCTGAAATGGCCGATAGAAATTATCAAAGCGGCAACAATCGTCTTTTGGAAGGAATACCTTTGGGAATTAAAGATTTGTTTTGTACCAAAGACATTCGCACCACGGCCGCTTCGCATATTTTAGATAATTTTGTTCCTACTTATGAATCGACGGTTACGCAGAATTTATTGAATGACGGCGCCGTATTTTTAGGCAAGCTTAATCTTGATGAGTTTGCTATGGGCGGGAGTAACGAAACCAGTTATTTCGGACCGGTTATTAATCCGTGGAGCAAAGATAAAGACTTAGTCCCGGGAGGTTCTTCCGGTGGTTCGGCGGCAGCTGTGGCGGCAAATATGTGTGCGGCGGCAACCGGTACCGATACCGGTGGTTCTATCCGTGAACCTGCTGCATTTTGCGGTTGTACCGGTATAAAACCGACATACGGGCGTTGTTCCCGCTACGGAATAGTTGCTTTTGCTTCTTCATTGGATCAGGCCGGACCGATTGCCAAAGATGTCAAAGATTGTGCTTTATTGTTGCAAAGTATGGCCGGATTTGATGAAAAAGATTCTACTTCGTGCGATATAGCAGTTCCTAACTATGTTGATTTTCTGAATAAGGATATCAAAGGTCTAACTATAGGATTGCCCAAAGAATATCGTCCGCAAGGACTAAATGAAGAAGTTGCTTCGTATTGGGATAAAGCGGCAGAATACTTAAAAGCTCGCGGGGCAATCGTAAAAGAAATATCTTTACCGCATACCAAATACGCTTTGGCGACATATTATGTTTTAGCTCCGGCTGAAGCGTCTTCCAATTTGGCCAGATATGATGGTATTCGCTATGGTTTCCGTGCTGAGGGCAAAAATCTTGATGAATTGTATATAAATACCAGAACCTTAGGCTTCGGAAAAGAAGTAAAAAGGCGTATTATGATAGGTACGTATGTATTATCGGCCGGATATTATGACGCATATTATTTGAAAGCACAAAAGATGCGTCGTTTAATTCACAATGATTTTATGGAAGCATTCAAGCAATGTGACATAATTTTAACTCCGACTTCGCCGATTACGGCTTTTCCGATTGGTGATGAAAGTATGCTTGATAATCCGATTAATATGTATTTGAATGATGTTTTTACGGTTTCAATTAATTTAGCCGGACTTCCGGCTTTGAGCTTACCGATAGGATTATCTCAAAACGGATTACCGCTTGGAATGCAACTCATCGGTAAACCTTTTGATGAAGCAACAATATTCAGCGTTGCAGCAAAAATCGAAGAAGATGCAAAGTTTGAAAGGAAATAAAATGGCAGAATATATTATAGAAACTGCAAAAGGAAAATGGGAAGTCGTAGTCGGTTTGGAAATCCATTGCCAGATTATTTCAAAATCAAAGATTTTCAGCGGTGCTTCAACAGAGTTTGGTGATGAGCCTAATACGAATGTGTCATTTGTTGATGCCGGTATGCCGGGAATGTTGCCGACATTAAACAAAGAGTGCGTGCATCAAGCTATTAAAACCGGCTTAGGATTAAATGCCAAAATCAATAAATATTCGGAATTTTCTCGTAAAAACTATTTTTATGCCGATATGCCGACAGATTACCAGATTACGCAATTTCGTTATCCGATAGTAGGGGAAGGAAATATTTGTGTGGATTTGAGTGACGGCAGTACAAAAAACATCGGTATTGAACGTATGCATATAGAACAGGATGCCGGAAAATCAATTCACGATTTAAGTCCTACCAAAAGTTTCATAGATTTGAACAGAGCAGGGGTGGGATTAATGGAAATTGTGACCAAACCTGATTTCCGCTCACCGGAAGAAGCCGGAGCGTTTTTGCGCAAATTACGTTCAATTTTACGTTATTTAGGAACCTGTGACGGTAATATGGACGAAGGTTCAATGCGTTGTGATGTCAATGTTTCGGTGCGTCCGTACGGTTCAAATGAATTTCGCACCCGTTGCGAAATGAAAAACGTAAATAGCGTTAAGTTTGTTATGCAGGCTATTGAAAACGAAGCCAAAAGACATATCGAAGTCTATGAAAATGGTGGAACTGTTGAGCAGGAAACTCGTCAATTTGATCCGAGTACGGGCTTGACCAAAGTTATGCGCAAAAAGGAATTTGCCCACGATTATCGTTATTTTCCGGAGCCTGATTTGCCTCCGCTTATCTTAACTGATGAATATATTGATTCTGTTAAAAACGAAATGATTGAATTACCGGATGCAAAGAAGCAACGTTTTATTGAAAAATTGGGACTCACTGCTTATGATGCAATGGTGCTTTGCGAAAACAAAGAAGTTGCTGATTTCTTTGAAAAAGCAGCAGCCGGACACGATGCCAAAAAAGTGGCAAACTGGATGATGAGTGATTTCTTTGCCATGCTTAATAAAAAACACTTGGAAATTTCGCAAAGTCCTGTATCCGCTGAAAATTTAGGTGCTTTAGTGGAGCTTATCAGCAAAGAAGTTATCTCCGGAAAAATAGCCAAAGATGTGTTTGAAATTATGAGCGAAACCGGCGAAAATCCGGAAAAAATCGTAGAAGAAAAAGGCTTAAAACAAGTTACCGATACTTCAGCGATTGAAGCAATTATTGAAAAAGTTATAGCTGATAATCCTGATAATGTTGCCGCTTATAAAAACGGAAAGACAAATTTAGCCGGATGGTTTGTCGGACAAACGTTAAAATTATCGCAAGGTAAAGCTAATCCTCAGATTGTCAATAAATTGGTGAAAGAAAAACTGGACAACTGATATGTTTATGAACGAATTAAATTCAACCAAAGATAATAAGGTTGTGATATCTCCTTTATCTCACGATCACGAGGGGCGTTTTTCACGTAAGGGAGATAAAAAAAACAGAGTCTTTTATAACCCTGAATGGTTGGATACGTTATTATCGATAATTTTCATATCGCTTTTATTAATGACCGATTTTATGCTGTTTGCGAGTTCCGGAAATGTAAAAGCTTTTGAAAATTCTTTTTTACCGACGAAAGAAATTATGATAATTATAGTGGGAATGATAACATTTTCCGCCGTAAGTATACTGTGCTTTTACAAATATAGAAAAATTAAACATATTATAGTTTCATTTTTTTCTTTGTTTTTCGTTTATATGATTTTTAAACAATTCTCGCAATATTATCATTATGTAAACATTGGAACACATGTTATTCCGATATATATTGTTGTAGGGATAATATTTGCAACTATAACATTTTTTGTATTTGAACAGAAGAGGCAGATATATCGTATACTTTATGTAGTAACAATAGCTGTATTGTTTTCACATGTATATGTATCATATATCAATAATACGGAAACTCATGAATATATAGAAGCTTTCAATATTCAGAAGCCGTCAGATACTAAAAGTAAAAAATTTGTGTATTTGATGTTGCCTGATTTTGCTTCTTATTCATACATATCTACTTTTCATAGTCCGGAAGCCGAAGAAACCAGACATATAGTGCGCGGTTTTTGGCAGAAAAATAACTTTAAAATTTATAATCGTGCTTATACGCCGGAAAGAAGTTATTTATATAATATGGCTGCGGCGTTGAACCCTTCGGCAAAATCTGAAACACAAAAGCATATTTTGAAAAACAGATTGCTTACCGAATATTGGAGATTTTATAATTTGCGTAATGAATTCGTGTATTTGAAAGATACCGAATTATATGATATATTCAGAAAAAACAAATTCCAAATTTCGGCCTATAAATCTCGTGATTTTGATATGTGCCGTAAAAATTATGCATTTAACGTCAATCGTTGTGTAGAAAAAGTTAATCGCCCAACCAATTTATATGATATGGATAATATTTCATTGTTATCTAAAACCGGAATATTGATGATAGATTGGCTTTCGAGTATTGATTTATTTAATAGTATTTTACCTTCATTATATAAGTTTTTGGAACCGGTTGCCAATGTTGATAAAATGCCGATGGTAGGCACAAATTACAATAACCTTTATGTGGTTAATTCAATCAAAACATTTGATATTTTATTAGAAGATATGAAGAAAGATGAGGGAAAACAGGCTTATTTTGTGTTTGCAGATGTTCCTTCCGATATGTATATCTATGACGAGTATTGTCATATACGTCCGCAAACTCAGTGGCTCAATAAAACTAATCTGCCGTGGGTAAAACGAGATTATACCTATCAAAGACGTGATGCGTATTTGCAACAAACACGTTGTTTAATCGGCAAGATGGAATATTTTATTGATGAGCTGAAAAAGGCAGAACTTTGGGACGATACGGTTCTAATGATTCAAGGTACTTCGGGATTAAACAATTTTCAAAGTACTCCTATAGATGATATGACCGAAGATTTTATTGCCAATCGTTTGGTGGAAATGGCCGTACACGATTCCAGTATGACCAAGCCTGAAAACAATGACAGACTTTGTTCAACTTCAGAATTTGTTGCCGAATATTTATACGGGTTTGATAAATGTAATCTTGAAAACTTAGGTTTTCATGTAAATCTTATAAATGAAATCAATCGTAAAATCAGCTACTTATTGAGAGATGTCAATAATAACTATGCCGATAAATTCAGTGAGTGGTATGAAAAATGGAAAGTGGCCAACGGACAGGCAGAAAAAGAAGAAGATATTAATCTCATTACTTTCCGAGAAGAAGAAAATAGTGAGACGTTCCAGGCAGAGGAAATTAACGATTTAAGTGCAGAATTTGAAAAGCTTGAACTTAATGATATATTGGCCGAGTGAGTTGCTATGGTAATGAGAGAAAAAGTATGCAAGTTTTACAAAAATAAACGAGCGGTTTGGTCGTTATTATTGTTTAGCTTCATATTTATTCTCTCTTTATTTTCAAATTTAATTGCAAACGATAAACCATTGATTGTTAAATATAATAATCAGATTTTATTTCCGACTTTTCAGCAATATAGTGACAAATTCTTTGGTGGAGATTTTCCGACGGTTGCCGATTATAAGGATAAATTGATAATCAATAACATCAATCAAAACGGTTGGATGATTATGCCGATTATACCTTATTCATATAATACGGTTGATTATATGTTGGAAACTGCAACTCCTTCGGCACCTGATAAAAACCATTGGCTCGGAACCGATGAAGAAGGACGTGATGTATTGGCTCGTATATTATACGGCATAAGATTGTCGGTAATTTTTGCTTTTCTGTTGACGGCAGTTTCATCTTTAATAGGTATATTTATCGGAGCGGTGCAAGGATATTTCGGCGGTAAAGTGGATTTAATATTGCAAAGGTTCATCGAAATCTGGGATTCATTGCCGCAATTGTTTATATTAATCATCATTGCCAGTGTTTTTTTGCCGACATTTTGGAGTTTATTGGTAATTTTACTGTTGTTTTCTTGGACGGGCTTGACATCAATGGTGCGTGCCGAATTTTTGCGGTTACGTAATTTTGAGTATGTTAAAGCGGCAAAAGTATTGGGAGTAGGTAATTTTCGCATAATTTTCCGTCATATTTTACCTAATGCATTAGTTACCTCTATTACCTTTATTCCGTTTATTATGGCTGAAGCAATAACGGCATTGAGTGCGTTGGACTTTTTAGGATTAGGACTTTCTGCCGATTATCCGTCATTGGGCGATTTGGTGCGACAGGGGAAGGATAATTTGCAAGCTCCGTGGATTGGTGTCAGCATTTTCATCGTGCTTTCCGGTTTACTTTCTATGCTTATATTTATAGGAGAGGGGATTCGTGATGCTCTTGACACGAGGAGAAACGACCGATGAGTATGCTGGAAATTAAAAATCTCTCAGTTAGTTTTCGTAGCCAAGAAAATAAGGAATTTCAGGCTGTTAAAGACGTAAGCTTAAATCTTAATGAAGGTGAAATATTGGGAATTGTCGGTGAATCCGGCTCGGGTAAATCAGTTACTGCTCTTTCTATATTGGGGCTTTTACCTTATCCTAAAGCCAAACACGGTGCTAAATCTTCGATTATATTTAATAATCAAGAACTTATCGGTATGAATGATAAAGATTTTCAAAAAATCAGAGGCGGGGATATTGCTTTTATTTTTCAAGAGCCGATGTCATCACTCAATCCGTTGCATAAGATTGGCAAACAAATTGCGGAAGCGTTGATGTTACACCAAGAAAATCTGAGTAAAGATGAGATAAAAAAGCGCACTTTTGAACTGTTGAAAGCTGTTAAAATTCCTAATCCAGAAAGCAAGATAAATGCTTATCCGTTTGAATTATCAGGCGGACAACGGCAAAGAGTTATGATAGCAATGGCAATTGCCAACAATCCGAAAATATTGATTGCCGATGAGCCGACAACAGCATTAGATGTTACTATTCAAGAACAAATTATTGATTTGTTGTTGGAATTAAAGCAAAAACTAGGAATGGCTATTATTTTTATCAGCCATAATTTGCGTTTGGTAAATAAAATAGCTGACAATATAGCTGTTATGTATCAAGGGAATTTAGTTGAATACGGCAGTTCAAAGCAGATTTTTAATACGCCTCAACACAGTTATACTAAAAAATTAATTTCATCTAATTTATCATTGAATTTAGATAATAATACTGATAATAATGTTATTCTAAAAGCTGAAAATATAACCGTAACATTTCCATTGCAGAAAAATTTATTCGGTAAAGTAACCAAAGAGCTTAAAGCAGTTAATGATGTCAGTTTTGAACTTAATCGAGGCGAAACTTTAGGAATTGTCGGAGAGTCAGGTTCAGGCAAAACAACTTTAGCAATGGCAATCGTTAATCTGGTAAAATATAGTGGAAAAATATCAATAAAAAACAATGATATAATGCAAGAAGTTAAAGATTTTTCAAAAAATCTGCAAGTAGTTTTCCAAGATCCGTATAATTCATTGAATCCACGTATGAATATTACTCAAATTATCGGCGAAGGATTAAGTGTCCATTATCCGCAAATCAACGCTGACGAGCGTATGAATATGATTAAAGAAATTGTGCAAGAAGTTGAATTATCAGAAGATATTTTGCAAAAATATCCGCACGAATTTTCCGGAGGTCAACGTCAGAGGATTGCCTTGGCCAGAACATTGATATTGAATCCGCAAGTGATAATTCTAGATGAACCGACTTCGGCTTTAGATGTAACGGTGCAGGCTCAGGTGGTTAAATTGCTTAAAAAACTACAGCAAAAGCACAAGCTGTCATACATATTTATTTCGCACGATATGAATGCTGTCAGAGCAATGTCACACAAAATTATGGTAATGAAAGATGGAAAAATCGTCGAAAGTGGAAGCGTGAACGATATTTTTAATAGTCCGCAGCAAGCATACACCAAACAGCTGATTAAAGCCTCAATAATATAAAAACGCCAACATATTGATAATTATGACTTTTCTTAATCTCAAACTATACATAATATATATTATGCGACAAATAAACATTTATAAACGAGCAAATCACCCTAGTATATTTTTCTATATCTGAGATGTTTTTAGATAACTAAGAAAACGCAAATAAATTTTTGCAACTACTTCAAAGCAATATTATTTGCTACTCCATACAAAACCAGAGATTTATTTAAAAGCACTCCGTTTACAAAACATAATCCGGTAGCTGATTTAGTTTTTTGAGAATATGCAATTACAAAACAATAAGCCTTTCTATTCTGCGTTAAATCTTGTAAATATTTAACGGCTTCATTTATATCGTGATATTTAGGATTACTATATATACCATACAAAAATATGAATTTGTTATTTACATAAACACTATTAGGACCGGCTATTCTAATATCGCCCTCAAAAATCTCAGGAATATTTAAATACGATAGATCAGGATTATCCAGCTTGATATAATAATCTTCTATATTTCCCACATGTTGCCCAGAATATGTCTGAATAGGCTCTCCCGTTGATATGGGGGCAATTTTATTTATTTCTTTATTGATATTCTCGATATGTTTTACTTCAGAAGTATTGTTTTCTTTTTCTTCCGTATAACCTACGTCTTTGACTTTTATATTATTATATGTTTCCTTATGAATATATTTTCGTGAATTATATTTTGATGTTTCTCTTGCCCCGATGATTATCATATGAATAATTCCTATTATAAAAAATGTGTAAATTATATTTTTGAAAAAATTGGCCATAGAACTAAATATACCCTTAAAGAAATCTGTTATTTTGGATACCGTTTTATCCACATTTTCTTCTTTCAATACACCACACATTACTATATAAGAATTTATACAGAACAGTATCAGTAAACAACTGATAATATTCAAGCATAGAGAAATTCCCCATATAAATCCTGACATTTCTTCGGAGAGACCTAAAATTGAAATCGGTAATTTCATCGTGAGTTGCCCTATTATTGCTATGAAAGGTGTTGCTATACTCATAAAAACATTAAAAGGGTAAATGTAACTTAAAACAACAAAAAAACCGAAGAACACCCAAAATTCTATATTTGTACCAAGTAAAGTGTTAACACCTAAATATATAAAATAATAATCAACGAATGCCAAACATATATATAAAACACTCATATTTTCAGTTCCCTACAATTTGCAATAACAAAAAACCCACTTTACGAGAAAGCGGGCGGATGTTCGAAAACCGTATAAACATATATGAAAGACGGCTCGGCTTATTGAGCCATACAGCCTTATTTAGCCGACATCCGTCCGAATTGAACGTATGCGGCATATAATCTTTAAAGTCGCTTATGCAATAGTGCGACCATATACGTTTATAAAGGGTTTTCGACGCCCTTGGTAAAGGTAAAAACTCCCTTACCTATATTTAACTTATGAATAAAATCATAAAATGTCAAATAATATTTATCATTTAAGAATTGGGATAATCAATTGCACACAAAAAAGGAGCCTTTAATAAAGCTCCTCCTCTCTTGCCGTAAATCAGCTAAATTATTCGGCAACTGTCACGTTTCTTTTTCCTTGCAACGATTCCTTTATAAAATCAAGTTGTTCAATAACCATAGGATTATCTTTAAACTTTTCATAAGCAGCGTTCACGCGCTCTTCAAAATTACCTTCTTTACCTTTGAATATGAACATAAAGGCACGAGTGCAAGCCTTAATAGTCTTTTCATCAATACCGCTACGGCTCATACCGATAACATTCAAACCACGTAAACGAGCCGGCATACCATTAGCAATACCAAACGGAATAATATCACGAGACACACCGGAAACTCCGCCGACCATAGCTTTACGACCGATATGTACAAACTGGTGAACTGCACAGTTACCGCCTAAAATTACCCCGTCTCCTAAATGAACGTGTCCTCCAATAACCGCATTGTTTGTCATAATAACATTATTACCTACTATGCAATCGTGTGCCACGTGCGAGTTTATCATAAACATACCGCCGTCACCGACTACCGTGGTAAAGTGTTCTTTAGGGGTTCCCGAATGCATTGTAACATTTTCACGAATAATATTATTTTTACCGATAATCAATTTTGCTTCCGGCTGAAACTCATTACCGTGATCTTGCGGACCGCATCCTAAACGAGCTCCCGGAAAAACAATAGTTCCTTCGCCGATAGTAGTATTACCATATACGCAAACCTGTCCCAAAAGTTTAACATTTTCACCGATTTTAGCTTGAGAGCTTACCCAACACATTGGGCCGATTTCTGCACTGGCAGCAATTTGCGCACCATCTTCAATAACTGCGGTAGGATGAATTTTAGCCATATTATTATTCCTTTTCATATAAAAATTGTTATCTATGTTCAAATCATATAAAGTTTGCTTATTTTATGCAACACACAAAAAGTTACCGTTTGTTACTTTATAAATCACAATGCTCATTGCATTTCTGGTCCTCTACCTGAATATTGCAATGATTTATATTAAACTTTTCTCTTAAAACAGCGGATATTTGCGGTATAACCGAAGAAACTCCGCTTTCAATATGGCATTCCAATGCCACATTATGCTCGCTGATGCACCATATATGAATATGATGAACACCCTTTACATTATCAACTTGCAAAATAGCTCTTTTAACTTCCTCAATATCAATGTTATCGGGAGCTGCATTCATCAATATATTTACAATTTTCGGAAACGATACGACCGATTGAAAAATCATATAAAAAGCTATTAATAGTGCGACAATACCATCGATACAATATATACCGAACCACATTATACACAATCCGGAAACAATAACACCTATTGAACCGAAAGCGTCAGCCAAATTATGCACAAACACCATTTTCATATTGCTGTTGTGGTGCGAATCGCCGTGCGATATTTTGGCGGTCAAAGCATCGATAATCAGTGCCAAAACAGAAATCCAAACAATCAGCATACCGTCAATCTCTTGCGGAAAAATAAGACGTTCAATTCCTTCAACCAGTAAATAGCAACCGGAAATAAACAGCAGTATCAGATTTACAAACCCACCGATAATCTCAGCTCGCTTAAAACCGTATGTATATTTACCGCAAGCTTTTTTATGCCCTATTTTAAAAGCAATAACCGCTATCAATATGGATAAAGCATCGGAAGTATTGTGAAGAGCATCACCAATCAACGCCACACTGCCGGAAACAATACCGCCGACAATCTCGGCAACCGATAATAACATATTGATTATAAACGAAAGAAACAATAATTTCACTGATTTTTCGTTTACTTCCCCGTGATGATGACAATGTATATGTTCGTGATGATGTCCTTCCATAGCTTTTTTCTACTTTCTTTTCAATACGCAAACAAAAAAGCCGTCGGTATGAGTAGTTAAAGGTGAACATTTAAGCCATCTTTTTTCTGCAAATGGATACGGTATTTCCAATTTTCGTTCCCATAATTTATCCATATCGACAGTAGTAAAATCCGGATGATTTTGCAAAAACTCTTCTATTCTACCCTCGTTTTCTTCCGGTAATACGGAACAGGTCATATAAACAATACGGCCGTTATCCGTTAAGTGCTCGGCAGCAATATCTAAAATTTCTTTTTGCGCTTGCTCAATTGCTTTCAGTTGTTTAGGTGTCAAACGATATTTGGCATCGGGAGAACGACGCCACGTTCCGCTACCGGAACAAGGTGCATCGGTAATAAATCTGTCAAACTTATCCTGCGGATTAATTTTCTCAATTATTTTAATGTTTTTAATGTTCAGACGCAAAGCACGGTCTTTCAATCCGTCCATCCGTTTGGGATTTTTATCGTGAGCAAATATGGTGCCGGAATTGTTCAGTATTGCCCCTAACAACAAACTTTTTCCGCCACCTCCGCAACAATAATCAATAATTTTCATATCGGAGCGCACATCACATAATATTGCCCCCAATTGTGATGCTTCGTCTTGCACTTCAATTTCACCGTTTTGATAGGCTATGCAGTTTTGCAAATTAATTCTCTCTTCCGAACGTAAACCGTACGGAGAATAAGGAGTTAACGAAAAGAAAAGCCCCTCTTTTTGCAGTTTGTTTTTA
>OMQI01000015.1 GCA_900313185.1 uncultured Rhodospirillaceae bacterium | reverse complement strand
TACGTACTGACATTTTAATATCCTTTCAATAAATTAAAACGGAAACCGTTTATTAAGTCCGCCCGGCATTTTACCGAACGGCTTTCCCTTAAACATTCTAGACATTGCCGACATTGAGCCGAACTTGCCCATTTTTTTCATCATTGTTGACATCTGCTCAAACGATTTAAGCAAAACGTTAACATCGTGAACTTCAACTCCGGCGCCTTGTGCGATTCTTCTCTTGCGAGAAGCCTTTATAATATCAGGATTTGCTCTTTCTTTTTTAGTCATCGAAAGAATAATCGCTTCCTGTTTTTTCATCAGATTGTCGCACACACCGGATTCTTCAATCTGAGATTTAAATTTAGACATTCCCGGAAGCATTCCCAAAATACTCCCCATACTGCCTATTTTCTTCATTTGGCGCATTTGATTAAGCATATCATTCAAATCAAACGAGCCTTTCATCATTTTATTGGCCATTTTCTCGGCTTCTTCGTGATCGACATTTTCGATTGCCTTTTCTACCAAAGAAACCACATCGCCCTGCCCCAAAATACGACCGGCAATTCTATCGGCATGAAACTCTTCTATATCGTCGAGTTTTTCACCGGTTCCCAAAAACTTGATTGCTGCACCCGAAACCATTTTCATCGAAAGTGCGGCGCCTACTCTGGAAGTACCGTCCAATCTGGTCAATACCAAACCGGTCACACCGATTTTATCGTTAAACTCACGAGCCACATTGCAAGCTTCTTGTCCAATTAAGGCATCGGCCACCAATAAGGTTTCTGTCGGATTCGCTATTTTTTTGACGTCAGCCACTTCGTCCATCAAAACTTCATCTATTTGCAAACGACCGGCCGTATCCAAAATAAGCAAATCATAAACGCCTTTTTTAGCCTCTGCCAATGCTCTTTTGGTTATATCCAACGGCTTTTGCCCGCTGACAATCGGCAAAACGTCAACTTCGATTTGCTTACCGAGTTGTGCCAATTGTTCCTGTGCCGCCGGACGATAAATATCCAACGAAGCCAATAAAATACGTTTATTTTTCTTGAGCTTCTTGGCAATTTTGGCTGCCGTTGTGGTTTTACCCGAACCTTGCAAACCAACCAGCATCATACAAACCGGAGCCGGAGCATTAAAATTCAGCTCAGTAGCTTCGGCACCCAAAAGTTTAACCAATTCATCGTGAACAATTTTGATTACCATTTGTCCCGGTTGAACCGACTTAACTACTTTTTCACCAAGAGCTTCAACTTTAACTTTGGCAATAAAATCTTTAACCACCGATAACGAAACATCAGCTTCCAGTAACGCTATACGGATTTCACGCATTGCGTCGTCAATATCCTTTTCCGACAACACTCCTCTCGAGGTTATCTTGGAAAAAGCCTTGCTTAATTTATCGGTCAAACTTTCAAACATTAAAGTTTTATTCCCTTAAGTTAATATAAACCAACAATCGTCAGTGGGCGAAACATCGCTGACTGACGGACTCCTCAGAGCTTAATTTTTACAATCCTATTGGGGTAAAAATTCTCTAAATTCCCTCGTTTTATATATAAAAAATAACGGCTTGTCAACATAAAATTTGTTTAGCGGATACAACATATTATTTTTCAAAATAATGGCCTTTAATCAATTAAGATTAGCTCCAAATCCGTGCTCTTTTTTATAACACTTTGGCTTGCAAAATAAAAAATCGTGCATATATCGTCTCGGAAAAGGAGAATGATTATGCAAGATAAAAGATGCAGTATATGGCACTTAATTGCCGGTTTAATAATGTTGTTTTTGGGAATTTTGATTTGGGTAAACCCGATGGCCTCGCTTTTGGCTATGGCTTTCTATTTAGGTTTGATATTATTTTTACTCGGGTGCGGATACGTTACTTTTTCCTTAAGTCAATACTCGGGGTGGTATATGGTCGTGGGATTATTTGATATTTTTATCGGATTAATCTTTATGACTAATCTCGGATTAACGGTAGAAACCTTGCCAATATTCTTCGCTTTATGGATTCTGGCTTCCGGCGCCATTCAAATTTCCGGCAGTTTGGAAATCCGTAAACTCGGTATGCCGTGGGGTTGGACTCTTACCAGCGGTATTATCGGAGTTATTTTGGCATATTTCATTTTAACTTCACAAGCCTTCGGCGACTGGGCTTTAGTCTTAACCGTGGGAACTTATGTTATTGCTTACGGCATCATCAGTATTGCCGAATACTTTTATTTCAGACATTATTGCCAGTTAAGCGGTCAAAAAGAATAAAACTAAAGCCGGATTCATTCCGGCTTATTTCTTATCAATCTAGAATAACTTTAACCTTTTTTCCGTAAAAATCCAAAAGCTTACGTAAAGAACCGTATTGCATAAACTTTCCCAGTTCCATACCTTCAATAATTCTGCACGGAATTTTGGTTTTTACCGATACATTGGTTAAATAAAGCCGTTTGTCGTAACGTAATCGCCACAATTCCTGCCCTATTTCCAATTTGGTTTGCTTATCAAATAAATAACTTTTTACCATAGCTTCAAACTCCTTATTTTGTTAATCAAACAAAAACCACCTTAAATCTCTTCAAGGTGGGGAGTTCGTAACTGTCACATACAGTCTTGCCTATTCAACATATTCAGCAAGCTCCCCATTAGAGGAGTTATTTAATGTGAGGAGCTACGACACTCCGCAGACGACCTCTCATCTGCAAAAAACATATTAAATGAATTATGTTAAATTGCAAGCTGTTTTGATAATTTATAAGCCACCGCCTATTCTATCCCTTAAAGCCGATTGCCACCACATAAGTTTCCACCGAATCCTGACGGCTGGCATCAGGCTTATGGTGCACTACTTTGCTAAAATGCTTTTTCATATCATTCAGCAATTCGCCCTCGGTTCCGCCTTGAAAAACTTTAGCAATAAAAATTCCGCCTTCCGCCAAAATTTCTTTGGCAAATTCATAAGCTGCTTCCACTAAAGCAATCGTGCGCAAATGATCAATATTTTGCACTCCGGTGGTATTGGCCGCCATATCGCTCATCACCACATCAGCTGGGCCGTGCAATAAAGACTTAATTCTATCCGGAGCGTCGACACTCGTAAAATCTTGTTGCAATAAAACAGCTCCTTCTATCGGTTCGGTCGGCAACAAATCCATACCGATAATTTCACCGCTGCCTTTGTTACGCATAGCGGCAATTTGTGTCCAGCCTCCCGGCGCACAACCTAAATCAACAATGCGTTTGCCACGTCCCAAAAAATGAAACTTTTCATCTAATTGAATGAGCTTAAATGCCGCTCTTGAACGATATTTTAATCTTTGTGCTTCCGCCACATACGGGTCGTTCAATTGACGTTGCAACCAACGGTTTGAAGAAACGGTATTATACTTGGCATTTTTCACCTTAACCGCCAACATTTTGCGCCCGCGAACCTGTTTCGCTGATTTCGTTAAATTTGCCATTTTTTCACCAAATCATTAATCATTGCCTCTTGCGCCCCTTTAAGCGACGCTTTCAAAACTTTAATTTGCAGTTCATCGTATATGGTTTTGAAAATCACACATGCTGCCTGAAAAATCGCCGCTCTGTTTTCACCTATATAAGAACTTTCGGCCATTTGCGTAAAATCCATTCTTTGAATTTTTGCAATTTGTTTATCAAGTTGCTCAATGGTTTCGGATACTCCGTCCGCATTGTAGCGATTATATTCTCCCAATTCATGCGACATACTTACCAAGCGCAAAGGCGTGCTTGATGTCGCCAAAAACTCGCACTTTTCACGGTATTTTTCCAAATTTGATTTTTGCAGAAAATCTCTTGTGTATTTTCTCACTTCATCAGCCAATTTAGATGCATTTTCTTCATCATACTCTAACAAATTAAATGCCTCCGTGGCATTCCGTGCTCCCCACGGTATTGAAACGGTATAAACTATTTCGGGATTGTCTTTATTGGTGGCAAGCGTTATTTCGGTAGAACCTCCGCCCAAATCATAAACTACCACATATTCCGCATTGGCATCGGCATTAAGTCTGGCTCCTTTTACGTTCAGTAAAGCTTCTTCTTTGGCATCTATTATATCTAGACGAATTCCGCAAAGTTCTTCCACCGCCTTAACGAACTCTTCCCCGTTTTTTGCCATTCGGCATGACGCCGTTGCAATGGCCTTATACTCTATTACGCCGTATTCCTTCATTATATCGGCATACTCGGCCAAACACTTTAATCCACGTTCTATCGCCGCATCAGTGAACTTTCCGCTTGCGTGCAGACCTTCTCCGAGTTTAGTGGTTCCGGTTTTTCTAAAAATAACAAATCCCTTTTGATTTGTAATCATTAAACGGCAAGAATTTGTGCCTAAATCAATGGCTGCCAGATTTCCGTTCGCCATACTTTTTTCCTTTCCTGAACATACGACGATATTTTCCATCTTTGTGGAAATAATTATTTTTCTGATGGTGCATCATATCAAGTAAAATACCCTCTCTGATACCCCTGTCGGCAATGGTTATTTCTGAAACCGGCCAAAAAGTGGTAAGCGCCTCTATAATCGTGCAACCGGCTATGGTTAAATCGGCTTTTTGTTTACCTATACACGAATGACGGCATCTGCCTTCATATCCCAGTTTTTTGATTTTTGATATAACTTTATTTACTTCATCGCCGGACATTGCCAATCCGTCAACGGCAGCTCTGTTATAGCGAGGCAGGTTCAAATGCACCGCCCCCAAAACCGTCACCGTTCCCGAAGTTCCGATTATTTGAATTTCCTGCTTGCGCACAGCTTCGCTGATATTGTATTTATCTTCAAATTCTTGCAAAATCTTCTGGGTTCTTTCTACAATCGTATTATAAGCAAGATTCGTCATATCTTTACCGGGAAAAGCTTCCGATACGGTAACCACTCCGTATGGCAACGACACAAAACCTTCAATAAAAGTTCTTCCGCTGTCGGTAATTCTGGCCAATGAAATCTCAGTGGAACCACCGCCGATATCAAATACCAAAGCTCTTTTAATCATACGGTTTAATAACGGCATACAGCCGACAACTGCCAATCTGGCTTCTTCTTTAGAAGAAATAACTTCGACATTTAAACCGGTATCTCGGGCAACTGCCTGCTCAAATTCCTTGCAATTCAATGCTCTGCGACACGCCGCTGTTGCCACAAAACGCATTCGCACCATCGGCGAATACTCATCTATTATCCCTCGGCAAACTTTTAAGGCTGATATTGTACGACGAATAGCTGTTTTAGAAAGCATATTATCGTTAATTATTCCTTCGCCCAAACGGGTCACTCGAGAAAAAGTTTCCACTACATGAAAAGAACTCGGGGTAGGCTCGGCTATTACCAAACGACAGGAATTCGTTCCCAAATCAATCGCAGCAAAATATCCGTTATTTTGATTCTGACTGCCTTTGATTTCGGAATTTCCCCGCCATTTCGGCATCTTTTTTACAGACCTTTTCCCCTCCACCTTTTATAAATCTCCGTAAACTTTATTTCTGATTTGCCGACGAAGTTCATCTATACAAACCATATTTCCGCTGTTCTTATCCTTAAAATACCAATATTCCCAACCGTTACAAGCAGCGGCATTTTGTGCGGCAGCTCCCACTTGGTGAATAGAACCTTCACTTTTCTCACCCTTTACCGAACCATCGGAACGAATCACCGCAAAATGTTTGCCTTTGGCATCACTTAACATATCTCCCGGCTGCAACATTCCACATTCCAACACACTACCGAAAGGAATGCGCGGCATCTTTTTCTTTACCGTAAACTCGGAGGCTTCGGCAGACATCGGCTCGATTTGGGCTATTCTTTTCTTAGCCCCTTCAACATAACTTGCATCACGCTCAATACCTATAAAATGACGACCCATTTTCTTAGCAACCGCTCCGGTTGTTCCGGTACCGAAAAACGGATCCAACACCACATCACCGACTTTAGTCGAGGCAAGCAAAACCCTATATAACAAGGCTTCCGGTTTTTGTGTCGGATGCAATTTTTCACCGTTTTCATTTTTCAAACGCTCTTTACCCGTACAAATCGGGATTTCCCAAATACTGCGCATCTGCGTATCATCATTTAACGCCTTCATTGCCTCATAATTGAAAGTATATTTGGCTTTCGGATTTTTCACTGCCCAAATCATTGTTTCATGCGCATTGGTAAAACGTGTACCCTTGAAATTAGGCATCGGATTTGTTTTATTCCACACTACATCATTTAAAATCCAAAAACCGAGATTTTGCAAAATATAACCAACTCTGAAAATATTGTGATAAGAGCCGATTACCCATATACTGCCGTCTTCTTTCAAAATACGTTTCGCTGCCGATAACCATTTTTGCGTATAATCATCATAAGCGGATAAACTTTCAAAACTGTCCCACTCTTCATTAACACCGTTCACCACCGAATTATCAGGCCTGAGCAACATTTCGCCCAACTGCATATTATACGGCGGGTCGGCAAAAATCACGTCTACCGAATTTTCCGGCAGACTATTCATTACTTCTATACTGTCTGCATTAATAACAGTATCCTTAACCTCTTTTAAATCCATTCCTTTTCATCCATTCATTACTACCAAGATAAAGTCATAAAGTTATAATTTTATTAATAATTAAATAAAAATATGCCTCAACACCATACCTGTAATAATCGAAACTTTCTTTAATTACGGATACTGTTTAAACATTCTGTTCAGCTCTTTTTCACGAGAAGAGAGCAACAATAATTCATTAGGAGATATTTTTTGTGCTTTTATGCGTCTCTTTTGCAAATTAATCATCTGCAATGCCAAATCATCCTTGCGATTATTTAAATGTTTTATAATACTTTCTGCTTCACTACGAACTTTCATTTCCTTTAAGAGTTCGGTTAAGCGAGAATGAACATAAAAAAATCTTTCGGCATCCCAATGGCGATATACAAACCACAGACGCATTTTCCAATTAAGAATTTCCGACACTTTTGCTTTTGATAAATCAATATTATCCAATAAACCAAGCTCATTAAATTCCGGCCATCTTTTAATAAATTCATCCAATTCTTCTGCTGAAATTTGCGGTTTGTAATTACTGCGCTTTTCGGCCATAATTCCGCCGGCACGATGCCATGTGGTTTCCGCAACCTGACATCTGGCAACCGCTATAATAGCTAAAACGCTTATTATCAATGGCAAATATTGTTTAAAATTGTGCTTTACCATCGCAAAGCCTCCGCATAATAGTCAATATTCAAACCATAGCTTCCCGAAAGGTCTTCCAATTGCTGTTCGATATTACCTCCCATCTGGTGAACACCGTTGGTCAATAACAAACTCTTTACACCGAAATTGTTTGCCATTCGCATATCGGTAGACATACAATCTCCGATAACCAAGCATCTTTCTTTTAAAAATCCCGGCATACCTTCCACCAAATACGAAGCAATTCGCACATCAGGTTTACCAAAAGGTATCACTTTTTTTCCGCCCATTATCGCATAACGCTCGGCAATGGCCCCCACGCCGGAAACGATTCCCTTAGAACCAACCAATGACGTATTATTTCCAACACACAACATAGGTAGATTCAAGTGCAAAGCCTGTTCCAAAACCGGCATAACCGTCGCTTCATCCAAACCGTCATAATCGGTTTGCGCCAAAATAAAATCCGCCATAACTATGCTATCGGCTTTTTCGTAGCCCAAACCACGTGCAATACCGGAATCCAAACCCGATAAGTTATAATATGAACGCCCTAAATCGTGATTATTTTTCAAATAAAAGTGTGCGATTTCTCCGGCCGTAATCATTGCATAAAAAATATTCATAGGGACATCGTTATGCTTCAATAGGTAGTACAACTCTTTAACTCGTAAAGACGAATTTGATGCCAGCGCTATTTTTTTACCGCTTTGATAAAATTTAATTAGTGTTTGTAAACTTTCGGCATCAACCATGTTTCCAAACATAAAAACGCCATTGACACCGCAAATAACACTGTCAAATTCATCTTTTATTCTCGATATATATTTCAGTTTCTGACTCATATTAAACTAACCGGACTCCCCCAATTATTCGGTTATTCTAACGGCAATTGGTAAATAATTGGATAAAATTTAAAAAAAATACCGGAAACTGAAAAAGCGGGATAAAAACATCCCGCTTTATTTATTTTTTTACTTTAGAAAAATACGCTCAACCTTAGAGAAACAGCAGTTCCGTAATCGGATTTTTCATTTAGTGCCGGATTAATATAAAATTGCAAATCCGGAGTTAATGTGGCCCACTTGGAAACTCCCCACGCCCAATATGTTTCTATTACGTGTTCTCCATTATTTGCCAACTTACTTCCCACCGCTTTGGCACTAATATCATTATAAGAATATGCCAAACCTATTTGATCCAAATTATTACGATTTAGCGGATTATTATAAACCATTCCGGCAACATACGAATTTTTAATGCTCGATACCGCTCCGCTGACACCGTTAATTCTGCCGAATAATGCTAATTTTTCACCGATATTTTGCTGTGCATTAAATGACCACCCGTTTGTGGTTTGCGGTTGCTCTTTAACGCTTGGCTGATTATAAAACATTATGGAGTATTGTCCGCTTCCCAAATTTCTTATTTTAGGATTGTACCCTATTTGGGCAAATGTAGCATAATGCTTATCATTTAAATGATTAAATCTTATGCTCGGCGCCTCAATGTTCGTGGCATCTTGAAAACCGACTATTAAACTCCAATCTTTCGGCGTTGCCTGAATATAAGCACCCAATCCGGCATCGGCGTATGTGGCACTGCCGTTTTGCGATAGTGAATAATTAATAAAATTAACCTGCTGATTATTGTCATAATCCGTACCATCAAACATATACAGACTATATTGTCCGGCGCCTAATGTCAGCCAATTGTATTTTTTCGGCAACTGATAGGTATAATAAAGAGAGGCAAACTCCTGCTCATCTGAGGTAAAATCATTTAAAGATGTTACCATTCCTGTTCTGTTTTGAATATCCACCGCATTATGATTACCATAAAAAATACTGTAATATGATGCATTCAAAATACCGGTTCCATAGCGATTATCAAAAGTTGTCCACGCAATGCTAGGGGCCAAATATGATTGCACCGCATTATATTTTCCGCTCGGAGACGCATGTTGTCCCAACAAAGAGTAATCCAAATTATATTCTATACCGTACTTATCACTCAGCATATTTTTAAAATTCGAATAATTATTTTCGATTGCTCCGGCATAACTCGGCGTTGCATATATTGTTCCTAAAATCGTTCCGATAATCAAAAATTTTTTCATCATTTTTTCCTTTCTTTCCGATAATCGGATATATATACATTGTTTCAATAAAAAAAAGGGACGTTAAACGCCCCTTTCATTATTTTTTTCTGATTTATCTCCTGGTGGCCTTCACGTATGCCATTGCAGAATGTTCATCACAATATGTTTGTCCGGCACGGACTTTTTTACCGCAGAAACCAAAATCATCGTCACGAGGATCTCCTAAAGGCCAACGGCAAGTATGACTGTCAAGGTCTACCAATTTAACCTTATTACCATCATTGCTGGTGCTTATACTTGTACTATCCGTTTCACTAACATTCTCTTCAACCGGAAGATCTTCAACAATTTCAGCTTCAACAACAACCTCTTGGGCAACTGTTTCCTGTACTTGCTCCATTTCTTCATCTTTGGTTTTAATCGGAGACGGTCTTGCCTTTAAGCACAAGCGATGTACCTTACCTACTATCGCATTTTTGGTAACTCCCAACTTCTTGGCAATTTCGCTGGCCGTTAAGCCTTTATCCCAAAGTCTGCGTAATTCTTCAACACTTTCATTTGTCCAACCCATATTATCCTCCTGTGGAACTTTAGTCCGTTTATACATAATTATTTAATGGCTGTCCAGTAATAATTTAGTCCTTTATTAATTTTTTTTTATGGATTAATATATACCCTATAAGCGGGAGAAAGTTATGAAAAAATTTTTATATTTGCTGTTTTGGCTTTTAGCGGCTTTTCCGGCACAAGCTCAGCTCAAAGACTATATACACATATATGATGTGGATTTGCAGGAACAAATTCCGTATTTGTGGCGTGTCCACGAAGATTTCAAAAAAGACACCGCATTATATGATCGCAAATATGATTATCGTTGGCGTATTCCAACGGTGTTTAACTCCGATTTCCGGCAAAAAATCAAGACTTTCGGTTCTGTAGAAAAACGTTTCAACAATCCCGACGAAGATGCTATCTTGCAAGATTTGAAACGTATGCCTAAAGCTTTTTATCCTTATATCGGCCCTATGCTACATAATATGCGTGGTTTATCGGGAAAAATTTTAGATTTACCGGGAATAAAGGAAACCAAAAACAAATTCCCTGATAAAATAGCATCTCGCCTGCAAAATATCCCCAATATAGAATTTGTTTCGCCGGAATTGTATATCTATTTGAGTCCGCAATTTTGGGGTGAAGATATGAATACTCTGGAATTTCCGAAAGAATTGATGGAACAAGAAGAGAGCTTGCCCAATATTCGCATTAATCCGGAGTTTATTCGTCACGTAACTTCAAAAGTAAATATCAGCGATTTTTATCCGGGAGCAACTCCGAAAGCTCCCTCTTTGGGATTACGCCACTTTGTTGCTGATAAAAACACTCCTCTTTCCGGTGCCGACGTACAGGCATTTTTAAACACATTTGACGGTTTGGAAAAATTCAGAAAAACCAAGGATAACGAACTAAAACTGATTATGATTGATTCGATTATAAACTACTGGGATGAAAAAAACGGAATTGATCGACAAGTATCTTTTCTCAAAGGCGTTGTTAACCCGTGTCAAACCATAGTGAGAAAAATAAAATGGAGCAGTCTGCGTTCGCAATTTCAAGACGCTGTCGGCGGAGAAGGTTTTGGTCCCGATGACTGGGCTTATACCTGTGATAAGGTAATGAAGGCATATCGGGTATTAACAATGAAACAAGCGCATATCGTTACTATTAATGCCTTGCGAAAAGGCTACCCGTATACTCAGCTTGATAAATTAGATTTCACTGAGGAAGAAAGACAACGTCAACGCTATTTTCTGGAAGCCTCTCTTCATCTTTATGACAGCACTCCGGAAGATGTTGCCGCCGTCAGACCTTTCTACCGGCAAATTACCGATAAATTACTGGGAATCGATTACTTGTATGTCGGCACCCCGTTTATTATGCCGTAACCGCTTGTTTTGTATATTTAAATTAAAAAAGTTGTTGCAATTATCAAATATAATATGTATAACCTCTACACGAGATAAATTTTATAAAGAAGGTTATAAAAATGGCAAGAGTTACAGTTGAAGATTGTATTGATAAAATTCCTAATCGTTATGACTTGGTTTTGATTGCAGCACAACGTGCAAAGGATATTGCTTCCGGTTCACCGATTTTGGTTGACCGTGACAATGATAAAAATTCCGTGGTTGCTTTGCGTGAAATATCCGAAAACAAAGTCAGCATTGAAGATTTGCAAAAGTCTTTGGTTATGGGCTTGCAAAAATATGTGGAAGTTGAAGAACCTGAAGACGAGGAAGTTGAAATCTTATCGGCAGAGAAAGAATTGGCTGATTTGGATGAACAATTCTCCAGTGATATGATTAGCGATGAAGATTTGAACAATTCTATGCAAATTCACGGCGGCGATGATGACGAAGATAACTTTGATTTGGATTCGGATGCCGGCGACATTGATTTTGAAGACAATGGAGATTTTGGCGACGAATCATTTGATGATACCGATGATTTAGACTAGTTTGCCGTCAAAATTAACTTTTATTAAAGCAAAGCGTATTATTTATATGATATGTTTTGCTTTTTTTGATTAGAGGAAAAATAAATGCTGCGTCAGTATGAACTTGTGGATTTAGTCAAGTCTTATGACCCTTACGCCGATGAGGATGCCCTTAATCGTGCGTATGTATTTGCCTTGAAAAAACACGGTTCACAACTGCGTACATCAGGTGACCCTTACTATTCTCATCCGATTGAAGTTGCCGGTATATTGACCAAATATCGTTTGGATTGCGCAACTATTATTGCCGCACTCTTACACGATACGGTAGAAGATACCGACACGACATTGGATGAAATCAAAGAATTGTTCGGAGAGCAGGTTGCTCAATTAGTTGACGGCTTAACCAAATTAGCTTTGATTGAGCAAAAATCCGGCTCCAGTAAACAAGCTGAGAACTTCAGAAAATTGTTACTGGCAATGTCGGAAGATATTCGAGTTTTATTGGTTAAACTCGCCGACAGACTGCATAATATGCGCACACTGCATTTTTGTCCGGCGGACAAGCGTGCCCGTATTGCTCGAGAAACTCTTGATATATATGCTCCTCTTGCCGAGCGTATCGGTATGGAAGAAGTTAAAGAGGAAATGGATGAAATAGCTTTCGCCGAACTCTATAAGGAAGCGCACGATTCCATCGTCGCTCGTTTGAACTTTTTGCGTGAACAGGGAAGCAACATCGTTCCGCAAATTATCAAACAGCTTGAAAAAGATATGGAAGATAACGGTATTAAATGCACCATTACCGGCAGAGAAAAAACCCCGTATTCAATCTGGCGTAAGATGCAGTTGAAAAATGCCTCTTTCGAGCAACTGTGCGATATTATGGCTTTCCGTATTTGTGTCGATTCGGTTGCCGATTGCTATCAGGCTTTAGGTATTATTCACAGTAAGTACCATATGGTTCCTCGTCGTTTCAAAGATTATATCTCGACTCCTAAGCCAAACGGCTATCAATCTTTGCATACCGGTGTTATCGGACCTTTAGATGTCAGAATTGAGGTACAGATTCGCACCTATGAAATGCACGAAGTTAACGAAAAAGGTGTGGCCGCTCACTGGGCATATAAACAAGGTTCACGCACCGAAGGTAAAAACTTCCGTTGGATTCGTGAGTTGTTGGAAATTTTGGACCAAGCGCAAAATCCTGACGAATTTTTGGAAAATACCAAACTGGAAATGTATAACGACCAAGTGTTCTGCTTCACACCTAAAGGCGATTTAATCGGGCTTCCGGTCGGTTCCACGCCGGTTGATTTTGCCTATGCCATCCACTCCAATGTCGGAGATACCTGCGTTGGTGCTCGCATTAACGGAGAAATCAAACCACTGCGCACCATTTTGCAAAACGGTGACCAAGTGGAAGTATTAACTTCCAAAAATCAACACCCTTCGTTGGAATGGGACAGATTTGTGGTTACCGGTAAAGCCAAAGCAGCAATTCGCCGTTATGTCAGAATCAATAAGCGTGAGCAATTTATCGCACTGGGTAAAGAAATATTAGAAAAGTTATTTAAGTCGGAAGACCAAAGTTTTTCCGAAAAAGAACTGGTAAACGTGCTTTCTGATTTTGAAGCCGAAACCGTTGATGATATTTATGCCAAAGTCGGTGAAGGTTTGGTTACCGGTTGGGATGTTTTGCGTGTGGTTCATCCGGGATACAGACAATCTAAACTGGGAAAAGTGGTAACCGCCATAAAACTGCCGGTATTCAAAAAGAATAAACCTAATAAAGACTCGCTTAAAATACGCGGTCTTATAGACGGTATGGCCGTTCATTTTGCCGGATGCTGTCACCCGTTGCCGGGCGACAGAATCGTAGGCATCGTTACCACCGGAAAAGGTGTTACCATCCATACGGTAGACTGCCCGTCGCTTCATAATTATGAAAAGGAACCGGAACGTTGGCTCGATGTAGACTGGGGAACAGAAGCCGAAAACGAAAAGCATATTGCCCGTTTAAAGCTGATGCTCAGCAATGAACCGGGGGCTCTCGCTAATGTGGCAAATATCGTTGCCAAAGCCGAAGCCAACATTATGAACTTGAATATTACATATCGCACACTAAGTTATTTTGAGATACTGCTTGATATTGAAGTTAAAAATGTTGAGCAGCTTAATAATCTCATTTTGGCTTTGCGTGCAGAAAAACTCATCAGTTATGTTGCCCGTGCCACCCAATAACGGAGCAGATATTGAAAAACATAAAAAAATATTGGAAACGCTATAATAAAAAAATTCTGGTGCGCCTTAAACAACTAAAAGGAACGCCGTATTCAATTGCGGCCGGATTTGCCTGCGGAGTGGCAATTTCTTTTACTCCGTTCATTGGATTTCATTTGATTTTAGCGGCAATTACCGCTTGGCTGATACGTGGAAACATCGTTTCTTCGGCACTTGGTACATTAATTGGTAATCCGTGGACATTCCCTTTTATTTGGGTAGCTGTGCTTTCAACCGGTAATTATGTTTTAGGCAACGGCTCCATTGATAATGTAAACTTTTTGAAAATATTTGAAAAAGCCGGAGAAGCGGTAATGACTTTTAAGTTTAAAAACTTCGGACACGATGCTTGGCCGATAATTTACCCGATGATGATAGGATGTATACCTTATTACATTATTTCGTGGTTTGTATCATACAAATTGGTTAACTCAGCAATGAACAGATTGGAACAGCGACGCCTCAAAAAACAAGCTCAAAAAGGAGATAAAATATGATAATCGGATTAGGATGCGATATAGTCAATATTGAAAGATTATTTAAATCGGCAAAATTTTTACAAGATTTCAAAACCAGAATTTTGGGCGATAATGAACTTTCAGAATTAAAACATCAAATAATTGATGATGATAAAAAATTAGCTTGTTTATTGGCCAAAAGATACGCCGCCAAAGAAGCTTTCGCCAAAGCTTTAGGTTGCGGTTTCCGTGACGGAGTATTTTTAAAAAATATTGAAACTTTGCATACCGACCTTGGCAAACCTTGTTTAAAAATCAGTGGCGAAGCTCTGGAAAAACTCAACGAATTATCATTAACGGCAAAACTTCACGTTTCTTTAAGTGATGATTACCCGTATGCTCAAGCAATAGTAATTATTGAAGAATAGAATATAAAGGTCCTTCTTATGACAAATGAATACCTAATTATTTAGTTTCTGTATGCTGTTTAAATATCATTGCAAAAACATTGAAAATATCGTAGCCTGGATTTCAGATATCAAAAGTCATTTATAACGTATAAAATAGGAAAAACATTAATGTTAGAATTAAATCTATTAATAGGCAAATTATGTTTCTTTTTGGGCGCCATATTAGGATGTATGATTGTAAACTCAATCGTTAAAAAGTTATATAAAGGGGATTGGTCTTACTGCATTTCTTTTGTAATTATTTGTTTAATTTGCGGCTTTTCTATGGGAAACGGAGACTATTTGTATGGTGTCTCAGAGGGGATTCTCTGTTATATTCTCCCAATGATTACTCTGTATTTTATTGATAAAAAGCGAAAAAAATAATTTAACTGCTTTTCACTAGGAAGCGTAAATGAAGAAAAATTTATTACAAAAAACACTTTATGAGATTAATCAACAAAAACAAATTGCCGGATATAAAATTGTAGAATGCGACGATGGATTTATTTCATTATGGAATCACCCTGCACTATATTATTACGGCAAAGCTCATTGTGAAACAGTGACG
>OMQI01000082.1 GCA_900313185.1 uncultured Rhodospirillaceae bacterium | reverse complement strand
ACTTTACTATATTAAATAAAAAGCCTGATGATTTCTCATCAGGCTTTTAATGGCGGAGCGTATAGGACTACGCTTTTATAAAAGCTCTTTCTCATAAAAACCTAATTTCGCAGCAGTTGCTTACGCTGCCTTTGCTCAATAATGTTTTTATGCTCTTGCAGAGTAAAACAACCGGAGCAACGGTTGTTTTACCTTAGCGAGCCTTTCGGTTCGAGCCCAACGCTCCTTATAAAAAAAGCCTGATGATTTTTCATCAGGCTTTTAATGGCGGAGCGTATAGGACTCGAACCTATGCATCCTTTTAAGGGGATGACGGATTAGCAATCCGCTGTATTACCACTCTACCAACGCTCCGTATCGGCTTATGTTTAACTTAACTTTTGCTCTGCGTCAATAGTTTTTTGCATTTTAAGCAATTTTATTTATACGATACTTGAAATATAAGCTATCGTGACTATTTGTTGAAGCGGAGAATTAAAATGGAATTATATATATTAACCGCCCTAGTATTTATATATATTATCACCGCTTTTGCCGGCGATAGTTTGCTTACCAAAAGAATCTGGGCGTTGGCATTTGCGGTGTCATTTTTGTTGATGGCACTGTCATTGAGCGCTCTCAAATTGAGCAACGAAGATGTTATGCTTGCGGCCGGACAATTCAACTGGTATTATTTTTTATATGTTTTTTCGGCTTTGACAGTTGTCGTCGGATTGATAAATATGTGGATTTATCGTCGGCAGATTTGGCAGCTCTGTCAGAAATCCGATTCAGAATCTAAAGAATAGTTGCTTTAATTTATTTTTGCTTTATGATAACTCCCAGATTTAAGGGGAGCCGAAATGTTACGAATCAATAATCTGAATATGCCGCTCAACGCAAGCACCGTGGATTTGAAAAAAACGGTAGCTGAAAAGTTGGCGTGCCGAATTGCAGATATTCAAGATTTTAAAATATCAAAAAAATCAATCGATGCTCGCAACAAAAATAATGTGCATTTTGTATATAGTGTTGATTGCAAAGAAACAGTTCCTTTGCCAAGTGATAAGGATGTTGAACAGATTACTCCTCCGGAAAAATTAGTATATCATATAAAAGATGACGGAGTACGACCGATTGTAGTCGGTTCCGGTCCGGCCGGTATGTTTGCCGGTTTGGCACTGGCAGAAGCCGGATTGAAACCGATTGTTTTGGAGCGAGGTTCGGAAGTTGATACTCGTCGGCAGGAAGTTGATGTGTTTTGGAAACTGGGCAAACTTAATCCGGAATCCAATGTGCAATTCGGAGAGGGCGGTGCTGGTACATTTTCGGACGGCAAATTAACTACCGGAATTAAAAAAGATAAATTTACCGCCAAAGTGATGGAAGAATTGTATTCAGCCGGTGCTCCGCAAGAGATTCTCTATTTGGCAAAGCCGCACATCGGTACCGATAATTTACGGGTTGTGGTGAAAAATATTCGCAAAAAAATTATTGAGCTCGGTGGGGAATATCGCTTCAATACCAAGCTGGAAGATTTAGTGATAAAAGATGAACGCATTGTCGGGGTGAAAATATCAAATAACGGAGAGATAACGGAATTGCTGGCAACTCGTGTTTTTTTAGCTATCGGGCACAGTGCACGTGATACTTTTGAAATGCTGCACCGCCGGGGCGTTTATATGGAACAAAAACCGTTTGCCGTCGGGGCGAGGATTGAGCACAAACAATTGGATATCAATAAAGCGCAATACGGTAAATTTGCCGATAGTCCGTATTTAGGAGCGGCCGATTATAAAATGGCAGTTCATTTTGATAACGGGCGCTCGGCATATACTTTTTGTATGTGTCCGGGAGGGCAGGTGGTGGCTGCCGCTTCGGAAATCGGACGAGTGGTTACTAACGGGATGAGTGAATTTGCTCGCAATAAAGAAAATGCTAATGCCGCACTTTTAGTTGGAGTAGGTTCAAAGGATTTTGGTTCGGAACATCCGTTAGCCGGTATGTATTTTCAGCGCAAATTGGAGGAACGTGCCTTTGATTTAGGCGGTAAAAATTATGCGGCACCAACGCAATTAGTAGGGGATTTTATAAGAAATGCGGAAAGCAAAAAGGTAAAATCGGTGCATCCGAGCTATACTCCCAATGTGGCGTGGAGTAATTTAGCAGCGCTTTTCCCAAAGGAAATTGCCGATGCTTTGCGTAAAGGAATTGTCGAAATGGGGCGTAAATTACGAGGCTTTGATAATCCAGATGCCGTGTTGACCGGTGTGGAAAGCCGCAGTTCATCACCGGTACGGATTGTGCGTGATGAAACATTTCAAAGCAATATAAAAGGGCTTTTCCCTTGTGGTGAAGGTGCCGGATATGCCGGTGGAATAACGTCTTCTGCCGCTGATGCCTTAAAAGTTATCCACAGCTTATGCACAGAGTGATAAACAACATATACACAGGGTAATAAATAGCTTGTGCACAGGATATTCACAAAGATATACCTATTTTTTTGTTAAGCGCATTCCGAGTTGATTGGAAAATTCAGCCACGCCTTTTTTAATCATAACACCGATTAAATCGGCAACAATGTCAATGTCATTTTCAATGTTTTCTTTATCAGCTTTGGAAAAACCGGAAAGCACGTGGTTTACTATGTTATCTTCGTTTTTGTTTGCAGGGTGTCCGACCCCGATGCGGATGCGGTTATAATTTGGAGTGATTTGCGAATCAATGCTTTTAATACCATTATGTCCGCCGGAACCACCACCGATTTTGGCTTTTATCTTATCGGTCGGTAAATCCATATCATCATGGATAACCACAATATTTTCGGGAAGTATTTTATAGAAATTAGCCGCTTGAACTACACTGTTGCCCGATAAATTCATATAGGTTTGCGGCTTTAATAAATAAACCTTTTCGCCCTCAATCTGTCCTTCGGCAATCAGACCATTGAATTTGGAACGAAACGGCGAAAAATTATAGCGGCGATGAAGTTCATCTGCCGCCATAAATCCGACATTATGGCGGGTAGCCGCATATTCCGCACCGGGATTACCCAAGCCAACCACCAAAAACATATCTGCCTCTTATTTACGCATAAAATCAACGTGAATAGGTCTGTCCGAAACCGGATGGAATTGAACGTCTTGGCAAACAACTTTAGTTTT
>OMQI01000014.1 GCA_900313185.1 uncultured Rhodospirillaceae bacterium | reverse complement strand
CTGATTTTAACAAATATGCACATAAATACAAGATTTTTTTCAAAAAAAGTAAAAAAGTATATTGACAAAATTTGCTTATTGTGTTATTAATTTAGACATAAATTTAAGCATTAATAAAATAATTAAAAAGTACAATTATGAAAAAGAACATTAAAAACGAGAAGATGGTATGTGTTTCTGGTGTTATGGTTCCAGAGAGTAAGGTAGCAGGAAGATTGAATGCTTTGGCAAATGGTCGTCGCATCAAGTCAGGCCTGAACGCAAGCCTGAAAGAAACACATCAAGATGAGGTTAGACAGCTCCGTGAGGCAGGTTATACAGATGATGAGATTGCTCTTCACTTCAACGCTCAGAACGCTGAAATAGCTGCCAGTCACGGTTTCATCCGCCCCGCTCGTGTCTTTCGTGCAACGAAAAAACAGTGGGGACCAACAATGATGTTCCATTAAAACGAAAAGGTCAGCTTTTTTGCAAAAAAAAGTTGACCTTTTGGTTTTTTAAATACGCTTATTTTATTACATTTTCATCTGAATATAAAAAAGCTCTCAACAAGTGTTTTAAACTTGTGAGAGCTCAGAATCAGTAATCCTCTTTCACCTGTCGGTCACGTATTGTGTGTGCAACCATAGTGGGAGTGATTTCGTTAGGATTGATGGAGAGCAGCAAGAGCTTACCGTTTTCGAAACTTCTAGAGGTTAAAAGGCACTCCTCGGGGAAGTTGCGCTTATTCTTGTAACGAAATACTGTACCGGACAAGTTCTTCCATTCCAACATATTATCCTTTTTTTCAACTTTGGCACCGGTGCGGAGATCCTTATACTTTCCGTTAACTACCACGCAAGGGGTTGTTTTGATTACATAAGGATGGTCATATTCTCCGATGCCTGGTCTCATAACGACCGGAAGCATACGCGGGATTGTCACTAACGTAACAACTTCACCGTCTAAAATACGCATTTTTTCCATAATATAGTGATAAAAATTGTCTTCATAATGCTAATTTAGGCTACCTTATAGCATTTTCAATATATTTTGTCAAGTATTTTTTTTTGTTTGTATAAAAGGTGAGTAAGCTACTGAAATTTAATCAATAAAAAGATACCGGCCGAGTGGCCGGTATCTTAAATAAGTAAATCTTTTACAAATATTTTTTAACGGCTTTGATAATGTTTTCCGCCGTAATGCCGAAATATTCGTAGACTTCGTTTGCCGGAGCCGAAGTGCCGAAATCATCAAGCCCGATAACAGTTCCGTTGTCGCCGACATAACGTTCCCAACCATAAATCGAGGCCGCCTCAACTGCAATACGAGGAGCTTTACCCAAAATTGCATTTTTGTATTCGACAGGCTGTTTATCAAACAATTCGCAACACGGCATAGAAACCACATTTACGAAAATGTTTTCATCAGCTAATCGTTTTTGTGCTTCAACAGCCAAAGAAACTTCGGTGCCGGTGGCAATTAAGGTGGCGGAAACTTTGCCTTTTGCCGGAGAAATGATATATCCTCCTTTAGCAGTCAGATTCTCTTGAGAATCGCTACGAATAGTCGGTACACCTTGTCGTGACAAAGCTAAAATACTAGGCGTATGTTCGCTTTCTATGGCCAGTTGCCAAGCTTCGGCGGTTTCTACTACATCGCAAGGACGGAAAGTATTTATATTAGGCATTGCCCGATATGATGCCAAGTGTTCAATCGGTTGGTGAGTCGGCCCATCTTCACCGACGCCGATGGAATCGTGTGTAAGCACGTAAATTGAGCGAATCTTCATTAATGCTGCCAAACGCATTGCCGGACGCATATAATCGGAAAATACAAAGAAAGTTCCGCCGTATGGAATAACGCCGCCGTGCAGGCTCAAGCCGTTCATAATCGCTCCCATTGCGTGTTCACGGATGCCATACATAATGTTATTGCCGTTATAATCTGAAGCGGTAATGGTTTTCATCCCGTCAACAAATGTCAAGTTAGAAGCCGCTAAATCGGCAGAGCCGCCAATGATTTGCGGAATGTAAGGCACAATGTTTTCCAAGCACATTTGCGATGCTTTACGAGTAGCAACCTTGGTTTGCTCTTGAATGGCTTTATCTTTGAGGGCATTTAATGCCAGATTCCAATTTTTAGGCAACTTGTTATTAATATAGTTATTAAATTCTTTGTCGCTTGCAGCTTTTTTGCTCCAATCAGCATAATCCGAGGCCGATTTTTGGGCGGCGGCACGCCAAGCACCGATTATCTCGGACGGTATTTCAAACGGAGCATAGTTCCAACCTAAATTTTGTTTCATTGCTTCCAGTTCTTCAGTACCAAGCGGTGAACCGTGAACTTTAGAGGTTCCGCATTTATGAGGAGCGCCGAAACCGATAATCGTTTTGCAGGCAATTAAGGTTGGCTTATCTGATTTTTGCGCTTGTTCGATAGCTTGAGATATTTCATCATAATCATGTCCGTTAATGCTGATTGTATTCCAACCGACAGCCTTAAAACGTGCAATTTGGTCGGTGGCATTGGATTTATCAACCGTGCCGTCTATGGTGATGTTGTTGTTATCCCAAAAAACAATGAGTTTGTTTAATTTCCATAAACCGGCCAATGAAATCGCTTCTTCGGAAATACCTTCCATAAGGCAACCGTCACCGCATATAGCGTAAGTGTAGTGATTGCATAAGTCATCACCGAATTTTGCGTTTATTACACGCTCAGCCAAAGCCATACCTACAGCCGAGGAGATACCCTGTCCCAAAGGACCGGTAGTCATATCAATACCGCTTAAATGTCCGTATTCCGGATGTCCGGCGGTTTTGGCGTTCATTTGGCGGAAATTTTTTATATCTTCAATATCAATATCAGGATAACCCATAAGATAAAGCAGAGAATAGAGAAGCATTGAGCCGTGTCCGGCCGAAAGCACAAAACGGTCACGATTGAACCAACGTGGAGCATCTGGGTAAAGGCGAATGTATTTGCCGAATAAGACAGTTGCCACATCGGCCATACCGAGCGGCATTCCAGGGTGTCCGGAATTGGATTTGTTAATTGCTTCCGCACTTAAAAAACGGATAGCATTGGCCATTTGTTGTAATTTCAAGTTATTTAAGCTCATAAAGTTTCTCCTTTATTTTTCAAACAAAGCAACCAGTTCAAAATGACGAGCATAAACAAACTGGTCAACCATAGTTATTTCTTTAAGATGATAACCGCCTTCAATCAAATTATTTGCATCGTTTACAAATGTATGCGGATTGCAGGAAACCGCAACAATTTTTTGCGGTTTATCCGCCATGGGCATCGCCGATATTTGTTCAACCTGTGCTTTGGCACCGGCACGGGGAGGGTCAAATACAACAATATCGAACTCTTTTAATTCGTTGGCGTCCAACGGATATTTGAATAAATTTTTGCGCACGATTTTGATGTTCGGCAACATAAGTTTATTGACGGTTTGTTTGAAACCATCAAGCAATTCTTGAGAAGAATCGATGGCGATAATCTTATTTTTGATATTTTGCGATAACGGATAAGAAAATGTTCCCACTCCGCAAAACAAATCGGCAATATTGCCTTGAGTTTCTCCAATATAGTAAAGCACCAAATCAATAAGGGCTTGTTGTCCTTCGGTTGAAGCTTGTAAAAAGGTTCCGGTCGGAATTAACACTTCACGATTTCCCATTGTTATATAAGGTTTTACTTTTTCGGCCACGGTTTCCGGATAAGCATTATTAACGCTGACAGATACACGTAAAACTGAGGAACATCTGTTAGCAAAATCGCTGATTTCCATACGATGCTCCAAGCCGATGCTTTCTTTTATTTGCAATAAAATGTCAATGCCGTTATCGGCTTGTGTGAGCCATATATCACCGCTTTTAACCGATGTTTTTTGAATTTTGTTTTTAACTTTCTTGTTTTGTTCAATACTGCAGAAAATTTGCAAAAAGTTACGAATCTGTGGTAAAATTTCATTAAGTTCGGCAGTCAGCGAAAGACAGTTTTCAATATCGATTATTTCGTGACTTTGGGCGGCATTGAACCCCAAGACTATTTTGCCTTTATTTTGCAAAAAGGCCAATTCCGCACGGCGCCGGTTACCGTCGTTTATGAAAACAGGTGCGCAAATTTTTATATCATCTTGTTTTATCTGCTGTATTGTCTTTTTAAATTCGGCGATTTTAAATTGACGATATTCATCTTCGGCAAGGTGTCTGAGCGGACAACCTCCGCATATTTGCTGATATTTGCACTCTGTCGACATTATTATAATCCTCTGTTTTCATAATTGTCCAAAAGAGAAATTTCTTCGCTTTCCTCATTTTGAAATACCGGATGAATACTATTTTTAGGTGATTTCTTCTTTTTTGTAGGCGTCGCTTTTATTTCTTGTTCATTATACACGGCAACTCGATTGCGTCCTTTTCTTTTGGCTTGATACATAGCATCATCAACCTGCCTTAATAACAGTTCTATACTGGCAGTTTTTTCAGAAGAAACAACGCCGATACTGGCGGTAAATTTGATGGTTTCATTTTCACTTTTGATGAAATCATCTTCAATACTTTGGCGCAAACGCTCTGCGACACGAGCTGCAGAATGAGTATTGGTATTGTTGAGGAATATAATAAATTCCTCTCCACCGTAACGGGCAACAATATCATCCTCACGAACCGAATTGCGGCAGATTTCTGCCATTTTGATTAACACTTTATCCCCCAATTGATGTCCGTATTTTTCATTGATTTTTTTGAACTTATCGGCATCAATAAGGAGTAAACTGAAATTTTGCCCGTTTTTGATACATTCTTGAGCACGGGAAGCTGCCACTTTTTCAAAATAACGGATATTCCAGCCCGAAGTTAACGGGTCACGATCGGCAATATTGTGCAACGAAGCTTCACGTTCCTTACGCAAAGCAATATCTTGTAATACAATATAAATGGTTTCAATATTGTTATATTCCAAAATTTTGGCGGAGGCAGATATCCAAAACGGAGAGCCGCTGATTATGTTACAAGCCATTAAATCAAAATCTTTAATTTCTCCGTTTTGTTCAATGATTGATATAAAATGCTCTCGGTTGCCTTCGTCAATGAAGAAATCTGCAAATCCATGGTATCTTATTTCTTTTTTGCCGACTCCGAGTAAAATGGCGGCTTTGGAATTTAAGGTGTAAAGTTTAAGAGTGTCACGGCGCAATAAAATTACCGGATCCGGCGATGTATCTATCATATTCATCAATTGCAAATTCAATTTATCGATGGAATTCCAGCTTTTTTGCAAATCCGTTTTATACATATCAAATTTCATAAAGACAACCGCAACGGCAAACATATATATCCACAACCAGTTAAAAATATTCAAATTAAGCCAATTGTAGTGGTAAAAAAATGAGGAAACCACAAGCTTATTTCCAAGCATAAATAAAGAAAGCGCAAATAAAAGGTTTCCGGTATTAAAATTTTTCCACAATTTAGTCAGACAACTGAAAAATAAAAGTGTAATTCCGGTTATGGTAAATATGGAGCGCAGATAGGTGGCATATTCGGCATTATACTCAACGAAGGAATAATATATACAGGCGGTTAAGCCAAATGACATGTACACTGTAAGTGCTTCACGGTTGGCGAAGCTGTTATGGTGAAAATCGGCTGCCGAGTTAATCCACAGCACGGAAATAATCAGCGAAATGATGATTTGCACGAATGCCACAAAGTTATAGTTGAGCCCGAATTTGTATAAAACGTGATCATTAACCGTTAAATAGGTTAACAAAATCAGAGTAAGTCCGCCGAGCTGAAACAAAAATAAACTGCGGAAAACTTTGGAATCTTTAACCAGAAATACAGTTCCGATACCGATAAACAGTGAAAGAATACTGAATAAAATATTGTATCCGGAATAAAAAATATTTGTACTTAACATTACCACACCATTTTGAAATAATTTTACCTTATACTATACTTAAATAGAATAAAAACAAACATTATTTAAAAAATTAGTGGAAAATTTTTTTTATAAGTGTAAAATACACTCGTTCGTTTAGTTTAGGGAGAGTGAAATGGAATTTGTTGCTCCGGATCATTACAGTTATAAATTTAAGTTTGATATAGAGAAATTACCGGCCATTTATACCGATAAAGTTTCTGCCAAAATTTCGATATGCGGGATTTTTTCGGGATTGCTTTTTGTGGCGCTCGGACTTTTTGAATTAATATCTTATTTTATGGATTTAAGCGAGGAAAATTATAATTTCAGTACGATGTCGCAAATGAGCGCAAAAGAAGTTTTTTGGTTCAGATATTCTTTTGACAGCTTTATTTTGTTATTCGGGGTATTGATAGTATTTTTATCGGTTTCGGCATTGCTCAGACGTAAAACCATATTTTTTGACGGGGATAATATCAGAATTACCCATAAACCTCTGTTTGGCGGAGAAAAAGTTGAAACGGAATCTTTGTATAAATATTTGGGGGTTCTGCTTAAAGTGGAATATTATCAGTTTGGGCTTATTAACCGTAACCGCTACATTATAGAGTTGTATCATAAAGAGAAAAATAAACGGGTTCCGTTATATATTTCCACCAGTGGTGATAATGTTCGCCAAATATGGGAATATTACTCCGAAAAGTTAAAAATGCCGGCTTTGTTTATGACCGACCACGGTCTGGTTTCACGTAATCATAATGAGTTGGATAAGACCTTAAAAGTTATGTCAAAACGTTGGCAATTGGATGCGGTGTATGATGAAGAAAAAAATGCACCGGCATCGCTGAAATATAAGGTTAAATCAGACAGAGTGATTTTGAAAGAAAAAAGGTTGTTTTTTGATGTATATACCATATTGTCCCTTCTGGGAATTCTGATATTAGGGGCTCTAATGGTATATGCAGGCATAAATTATCAGGTGGTGTTGCAATATATCGGATTTGGGTGGTTTGTCGGCGCTCTGGTTATTGGTATACTCATCATAATCTTTTCACTAATAAGTATCTTTTGTAAAGATGTGTTGATTGTTAACAAACACGACCTTATTTTAGGGCATAATCTGACATTTCTGCGTATGGATATAGAGTTTATGCCAAAAGATGAAATCGAATCCATTGACATCGGGCATAATCCGATAACCGACAGATATTATTTATCGGTCATTTCTCATAACAAGAGTATGATTTTCGGTAAAAATATGCCGATTGACGATTTGCGTTGGATAAGAGGTTGTCTTATCAGAGAAATCGTAAAGTAGAATGAAATTAAAAAAATATTTGCTTTACCGATAGTTTTTTGCTAAAGGTAACTAAAACAAAAATTTAATTTATTAAAAGGGTGAATAAAATGGCTAAAACAGTTAAGAAAAATGCTTCTGAACCTAAAAAGAATGAAAATAAACAACCGGTAACGGTTAAAACGAGAGTTAAAAAGGATTTGTCGAATGTTAATCCTGATTTGACCGACGCATTTATTCAAGAAGTTGATGAAGATGTAAAAAATGATAATTTGAAGGTTTTGTGGAACAGATACGGATTGCTTATTATTGCTTTTGTGGTATTGGCTGTTTCTGCCGCCATTTCTTTTGATCAGATTAAAAATTGGAAAATTGCGCAAAATCAACGCCATACCGAAGAATATATGGCAGCCGCACAATTACAGGCGGAAAATCCGGATAATACAATTGCAGCTTTACAGCAAGTTTCGCAGAAAAATCAGGGAATTTTCAGTGATTTTGCCAGATTGCAGATTGCCAATGTTTTGCTCAATCAGGATAAAATTGATGAAGCTACGGCTGCGTTGGAAAGTATAGTCAATGATAAGCAGGTAAACAGCGAAGTTCAGCACATCGCATTGGTGAAATTGGCAACGTATAAATTGGATACAATGGATAGAGCTTCTTTTGAAAAATTGGTGCAACCACTGATTACCGAGAACACCTCTTGGGCTCCGATTGCTCAGGATTTGTTGGCTATGTCGGCGATTAAAAACGGAGATATTACAACGGCACGCACCATTTACGAAAATATTTTGAAAATTGAAGATTTACCGGAAAACTTTAAAGTAAAAGTTCAGGATATGCTTTCGTCTATAAGCGATATGTAGTATAATAAAATTAAAGAGGTTAATATGTTGAAACACGATTTTTGGACGGTTGCCGGATGTTTGGCTTTGGCAATGACTGTCGGGGCTTGCTCATCTGATAAAGATATTCCGCAAGGTAAGAGAATATCTGTTTTGGAACAGGCCGCAAGTGTCAGACCGGATGTAGCCAACGGGGCGGAATTGGTTAAGATTTCCGTGGCGGAAACAAATGCAAAGTGGTGGCAGAATGACAATAATGCTCAACATATTATACCGCACGTAAATACCGGAGCAAAGTTTGAAAAACAATGGAGTTCAAGTTTTGGAAAAGGACGTTCCAAACGAGAAATTTTGTTGGCCAAACCGTTAATCAGTGCCGGTGTTGTATATGCTCTTGATGCCGAAGGAATGCTCAGCGCTTATAATATAAAAGACGGCGAAAATATCTGGCGTATGGAATTGCTTCCGGAAAATTCAAATATTTCCGATACGGCTTTAAAAGGTGCCGGTTTGGCAATGGATGGAGATGTAATTTATGTTACCACCGGTTTTGGTGCGGTGGTTGCGGTTAAAGCCAAAGACGGAACCAAAGTTTGGGAAAACAGTTTGAAAACACCGTTTAGAATTGCTCCGGTAATAGCGGCCGGCAAAGTTTTTGTGCAAAGTGCCGATAACAGATTTTTTGCTCTTGATACCAAAAACGGTGAAATTTTATGGGATTATG
>OMQI01000192.1 GCA_900313185.1 uncultured Rhodospirillaceae bacterium | reverse complement strand
TAAGATTACGGATATTTTAGGTTAATTTGAGGGAGAAAGCGTTATGGCACATAAGAAATCTGGTGGTAGCTCCAATAACGGCCGCGACTCTGAAGGTCGTCGTTTAGGTGTTAAAAAATTCGGTGGTGAAGCTGTTATCCCTGGAAACATTATCATTCGTCAACGTGGTACCAAGTATCATCCGGGACAGAATGTAGGTTTGGGTAAAGATCACACGATTTTTGCTACTTCTGAAGGTAAGGTTGAATTTAAGACTAAGGCCGACGACAAAGTTTATGTATCTGTTGTTGCCGAATAGTTATTGAATTAAATCGGAATAAGGGGCTTTATGCCCCTTTATTTATATAGTAAGGCGGGAATATGAAATTTTTGGATCAAGCCAAAATATATATAAAAGCAGGTGACGGCGGTAAAGGTTGCGTAGCGTTTCGGCGTGAAAAGTTTATCGAGTTCGGCGGTCCGAACGGCGGTGACGGCGGAAACGGAGGCAGCGTTTATTTTGAAGCGGTGGAAAATCTTAATACCTTGATTGATTTTCGCTATCAACAGCATTTTAAGGCGCAAAAAGGTCAACAGGGTATGGGTTCGGAAATGACCGGATACAAAGGCGAAGACCTGATTATCAAAGTTCCGGTCGGCACGGAAATTGTTGCTGAAGACGGCGAAACCGTAATCAAAGATATGGTTACGGCCGGTGAACGCTTTTTAATCGCCAAAGGCGGAAAGGGCGGTTTGGGTAATACTCATTTTAAAAGTTCTACCAATCAAGCTCCTCGTTATGCCGAACCGGGAACACCGGGAGAAGAACTTTGGGTGTGGCTTCGTTTGAAAATTATTGCCGATGTCGGCTTAATCGGATTGCCTAATGCCGGAAAATCGACATTTTTATCGGCAGTTACTTCGGCACGTCCGAAAATTGCCTCTTACCCGTTTACTACCTTGCATCCGCATTTAGGCGTGGCGTGGTCGAACGGTCGTGAGATGGTTTTGGCTGATATTCCGGGGCTTATTGAAGGGGCGCACGAGGGAGTAGGTCTTGGCGACAGATTCTTAAAACACGTGGAACGTTGTTCGGTATTTTTGCATCTTTTGGATGGAACCGCCGAAGATGTGGCAAAAGATTATGTTACGATTCGTAAAGAGCTGGAACTTTATAACGATAAATTGAAAAATAAGCCGGAAGTGGTGGCGCTTAATAAATGTGATGCTTTAAGCGATGATGAAGTCAAAGAAAAATTAAAGGCTCTTCAAAAGGTTTGTGCGAACAAAATTTTTGCAATTTCGGCGGTGGCCGGCAAAGATTTAAACTTGTGCTTGAATGAAGTGGCAAAATCTGTTACCAAAATTAAAAATAAAGAACCGGCTGAGGAAAAAATTATAGAAGTACCTTCTAAGCCGTGGTCGCCGTTAGGATAAAGGAGAATTAAAGTGGCAAAGAAAAAAGAAAATGATAATAAAATTTTGCAAATTGTTACCGATACTTTGGATGATATGAAAGCCGAAGATGTTTTGGTAATTGATTTGGAAGGAAAAACATCTATTGCCAGTTATATGGTGGTGGCGAGTGGTACTTCCAATCGTCACGTAGCCTCGATTTCTCAAAAAATAGAAGAGAACTTAAAAGCGGCAAGTTATCGCTCTACCGTTGAAGGTGAACAAAAAGCCGATTGGGTATTGATCGATGCCTTTGATGTGATTGTGCATATCTTCCGTCCGGAAGTTCGTGAATTCTACAATTTGGAAAAAATGTGGACATCAGTAGCAAATTTGCGTCAGGAATAAAATTTAATTGCCGCAAATTTAAGCGGCGTTTTTTTACGGAAAAAAATAAATGAAAGCAACAATTTTAGCCATAGGAAAATGTAAATCCGGTTCACCGGAAGCAAACATTATTGCCGAATATGTAAAACGTTCATCTTGGGATATGGTGATTAAAGAAAAAGATAATTCCAATCAGGAGGACGAAGCAAAGTTTCTGCAAAATAATATTCCGCACGGCGCAAAGGTTGTGGTGTTGGATGAGCGTGGCGTCAATATTTCCAGTGTGGAATTATCGCAAAAATTTGAAAATTGGATATTAAACGGTTGCTCGGAAATTTGTTTTTTAATCGGCGGTGCTGACGGGCATTTGCAATCCACCCGAGACAAAGCTGATTTACTTTTATCTTTCGGTAAACTTACTCTACCTCATATGCTGATGCGTGCAGTTCTTACCGAACAAATATATAGGGCACAGACTATTATAGCCCACCACCCCTATCATAGAGTCTAAGCTCGTCTGGCTGGTAACTACTTGTATATTTTTTTCTTGTGTACTACTTTGTACACGGCGAAAAAAATGTACTGCGTATTTACACACACCATCCGAGCTTAGGCGTGAGGCTGTGATGTTTGTACACTGCGACAGTCGGCAAACTGCGTATCCAACTTATAAAAAGAGCTTATGCGTGAGGTCGTCATTTTTGTTATGTACCATATTGTTATCATCGGCAAAACTTATGACTTGACGGAGCGGGAAAGATGTTATACATTGCTTGCAGTTTGATATATAAGAGGAAAAAATGAAACGCATTTGCATACATTTGATATTAAATATTATCCCTTAGGGGATTGCGCTTTCATTTATATAAAATTTCAAAAAACAGAACATTAAATTTATCAATCTTTTAAGGTATGTGAATATGACGAAATACTATGCTGATGTTAAGGCAAAGCCTGACTTTGTGGAACTTGAAAAAGAAGTTTTAAAATTTTGGGAAGAAAACAATACATTTGAAAAATCGGTGCATAATCGTGACGGCGCCGCAGAATTTGTGTTTTATGACGGCCCTCCGTTTGCTAACGGAACCCCGCACTACGGACATATTATGGTTAGCTATGTTAAAGATGTGGTAGCACGTTTCCAAACGATGAACGGTAAAAAAGTGGAACGCCGTTTGGGTTGGGATTGTCACGGTCTGCCGGCGGAAATGTCTGCCGAAAAACAACTCGGTGTTTCCGGCCGTAAGCAAATTGAAGCCTATGGTGTGGAAAAATTTAATAATTTCTGTCGTTCCGATGTTTTGAAGTATTCGGGAATTTGGGTTGATATGTTTAAACGAATCGGCCGTTGGGTTGATTTTAATAATGATTATAAAACAATGAATTTGCCGTTTATGGAATCGGTTATTCATAATTTTAAAGCTCTTTATGATAAAGGTTTGGTTTATGAAGATTATCGTGTTTTGCCGTATTCTTGGGCGGCGGAAACTCCGCTTTCCAATTTTGAGGTTAATTTAGGCTATCGTGATAAGACGGATAATGCCATAACTGTTATGTTCAAATTGCAAGACGGTCGTAAAATTCTTGTATGGACAACTACTCCGTGGACTTTGCCGTCTAACCTTATGCTTGCCGTCGGTAAAGATATTGATTATGCGGTTATGGAAGAAGACGGTCAACAATATATTATTGCCAAAGCTCGTTTGGGTAGTTATAAAAAACAACTGGAACACGCAGTTCAAGTCAGCGAACTTAAAGGTTCTGATTTAATCGGTTTAAGCTATGAGCCGATGTTCCCGTATTTTGCCAACTTAAAAGAAAAAGGTGCGTTTAAAGTATTGTCCGGTGAATTTGTTTCTACCGAAGACGGAACCGGCGTTGTACATATTGCACCGGGGTTTGGTCAAGATGACTTTGATGCTTGTCGTGCTTATGACGAGAACTTTCCGGTTGTTTGTCCGGTTGATGAAGCAGGCAAATTTACATCCGAGGTTCCGGATTATGAAGGACAGCAGGTGTTTGATACCAACGAACCGATTATGCAGTGGTTAAAGGCTAACGGCATATTGGTAAAGAAAGAACAATATACCCACACATATCCTTATTGTTGGCGTACCGATACTCCGCTTATTTATAAAGCAATGAGTTCTTGGTTTGTTAAAGTTACCGACTTTCGTGATGAAATGGTGAAAAATAATCAACAAATCAATTGGATTCCTTCGCACATTAAAGACGGTCGTTTCGGTAAATGGCTGGAAGGGGCTCGTGATTGGTCGATTTCTCGTAATCGTTTTTGGGGTACCCCGATTCCGGTATGGAAATCGGATAATCCGAAGTTTCCTCGTATTGATGTATTCGGTTCAATTGCCGAAATCAAAGAAAAAACCGGCTTTGATGTCGATAACTTGCATAAGCCGTATATTGATGATGTAGTTTATAAAAACCCTGATGATCCGAGCGGTAAAACAATGATGCGTCGTGTCAGCGATGTATTCGATTGTTGGTTCGAATCCGGTTCTATGCCGTATGCGCAAATTCACTATCCATTTGAAAATAAAGAATGGTTTGAAAATCATTTTCCGGCAGATTTTATTGTGGAAGCAATCGATCAAACTCGTGGTTGGTTCTATACGTTGACTGTATTGTCCACGGCTTTGCATAATCGTCCGGCATTTAAAAACTGTATCTGTACCGGCTTGCTGATGGCCGAAGGCGGTCAAAAACTTTCCAAACGTCTGAAAAACTATCCGGATCCGAACGAAATTTTGGATACCATCGGTTCGGAAGCATTACGTTGGTTCTTGGTTTCTTCTCCGGTGCTGAAAGGCGGTAACGTGGCAGTGGATAAAGAAGGTAAGGAAATTGCCAAAGCTTCACGTACGGCAATGATTCCGCTCTGGAATGCCTTCTACTTCTTTACGTTGTATGCCAACGCCGAAGATTATAAGGCAAAAGAAATTTCATCTTCCGGCGAAGCAATGGATAACTATATTTTATCTAAATTGAAAAACTTGGCGGAGAAAGTAAAACACGGTTTTGAAACATACGATATTGCCGAAGCTTGCAATGAAACCGGCGCCTTTATGGAAATTTTAAATAACTGGTATATTCGCCGTACTCGTGAACGTTTTTGGCGTGGTGATGCTCAGGCATTTGATACCTTATATACGGTTTTGGTTAATGTTTGCAAGATAACCGCTCCGTTAATGCCGTTTATTTGCGAATATATGTATAAGAATTTAACCGGTGACGAATCGGTGCATTTGTGCGATTATCCAAGCTTGTCCGGTATAGAATCCAATGAAAATCTGATGAAAGAAATGGATTTTGTACAAGACTTATGCTCAACCGGTAAATTTATTCGTGAAGAAAAGAATCTGCGTAATCGTTTGCCTTTGGCCAGTTTAACGGTTATCGGTGCCGAATTATCGTCTGAGTATCAGGATATTGTTAAAGATGAACTGAATGTGAAAGAGGTTCGTTTTGACAACAATCTTGCCAATTATGCTACCAAGAATGTTTATCTCTATACCCCGCTTTTGGGTAAAACTTTGGGCAAAGATATGGGAGCCGTTATGGCCGCCTATAAGCAAGGTCAATGGAGCTTGAATGAAGACGGAACACTTTCTATCGGCGGCAAGGTTTTGACCTCTGATTTATTTGAAGTTCGTTTAGATATGAAACCAGGAGTCGCCGGTCAGGCCTTTGATAATAACAAAGCGGTTTTAACATTGGATACCAACGTTACCGATGAACTTAAACGTGAAGGTATGGCACGTGATTTTGTGCGTATGGTTCAGACTTTGCGTAAGGATAAAAATTTCAATATTTCTGACCGCATAGAGCTTTGTTATCAAACAAATGATGCCGAATTGGCAAAGGCCTTATCCGAAAACGAAAGCTATATTGCCGAGCAAGTTTTGGCGGTTAAGGTATTACCTCAATGCGCTTCCGGTACCGAAGGCGAGATAGAGGGAAGTAGTGTTCTCTTTAACGCTAAAGTCGCTTAATAAGCGTTTTTAATGGTCATCTGCTTGAAAGATTTTTTCTTGTGTACTGTTTTTGTACACAAGAAAAAATCTTTCTTCGCATTTGCCACATTAAAAACGCTTATGTGTAAGGCTGTGCAGCTAAATTCCGACGAAAAATAGCAATAAATATTCTTTATTTTGGCTTGTAATTGCGGGGAAACAATACTTTTTTATATTTTTTTAAGTTTTGACAAAAAAAGTTGTTGCAATCGTAAAAACAATGTGTTACTATAACTACGATAAGATAAGGTATTGTATATATATTGTGGTTATAATTGTCAGCGGACGATGCAACCACTTAAATCTAAAATAATTTTAATAACTAATAAAACTAAGGTTATGAAAAAAATTATGGGTTTCGTCGTTTTCGCAACGATGATGTGTTCCATGTGCGTAGCACAAACAGTGACAAACATTAAGTCAGTTAAGACAGTGCCTATGGCAAACCAGACTCAGACGTTCTACGTCCTGACCGATTCAGCCGAGTTGCAGGTTTCTCCTCTGGTCTACAAGATTGTAGAGAGTGAGCCCGCAGATTTCTGTGTTGTTGAAGTAGGCGACGTGAAGACAGTCTTTGCCAAGGCTGATTTTGCCAACCCCACCCAGTATGTATTTGAGGTGGCAAAGGAGCCGGAGTTAGTAAATGATATGTCTATGGTCACTATGACCAATGGCTATACGTTTGCTGACCATGACATCGCTTGGTTGGCCGTTCTCAAGGGACAGCACGTTCAGGTTAGCCGCTATGTTGGTCTGACACGTGAGATTACGGTATTTGAGACTGTTTCTAGGGCCACTCCTCTTACTGACATTGATGCCGCTGTTGCAAGCGCACCTGCCAAATCTAAGATTCCCCAGCTGATTGAGGGAATAAAAGCAAAGGCGAAAGCTAAGAAAGCTGAAGTTTTGGCAATGAACTCCGTTAATGATGCGGAGTCAGCATCGACTCCT
>OMQI01000075.1 GCA_900313185.1 uncultured Rhodospirillaceae bacterium | reverse complement strand
GTCATAATACCTAATATAGTGACAACTATATTTCCTACAAAGTGCATAGTGTAGGATACCAGTGTCATAGGCACAACGAGTGCAAGCACTCCTAAAATAGCTTTTTTCATAATCGATATATTTTAGTTATACATAATTTCTTATCAACAACACTATTTTTATAGCACATTTTTTGAATTTTGTCCAGTTTTTTGTTGCATAATTACAAAAATTGCGCTACTCTACACATAGTAAATTCAAATAATTAAGTTATGAAAAAGAGTATTATTTTTTTGGCTGTTGTTGCGTTAACCGCAATTTTAGCCACTGTAGAGATTGCCACCATTGGTGTGCCTGAGGTAAATTACTTCGTGTTAACGGTATGCGGAATTTGTTTGTGCGCCGGTCTTATCTATATGAGGCTCAGTATGTACAAATTAAGAGAGATTCTGTGGTGCCTTGCCGGAGGTGTTGCCCTGACCCTTTTGGTAATCTTTGGCGGACATTTTGCCAATTGTTTGGCTCCGGCGATAGATTACTTTAACTTAGGGCCGTTGGTTTCTTTGCTGTTGCTCGTTTTGACAGCACTGTTCATAACTATGACCTATGGCTATTCTCTATATCTGTTTGTCTTTTATTTCTGCGAAATGCGCTTGAAAATCGAAGGCTATAGATGAAAAAAAAGGTTCTCATAACGAGAACCTTTTTCTTATTTTCGCACATCGAATGTGGCAAATTTTATTTTGAGATATGTGATTAATTTTTCATCCCTAAAAAACTTTTCGCAATCTGATTCTTGTGTGGTTTTATCACTTTCTATCGGGCGATATTTTTGAATATAGTATTCGTTAACTCCCAAAGCCGAAAGTTCATCGGCAATTTTATAAATATCTTCCACGTTCAAAATTCGCGGGTCACAGGTAGTACGGCATTCAAAATGCACGCCGCTGTTTAAGAGAATTTGCAAACTTTCTTTTACTTTTTCTACTTGTCCGGCTCCGCCGGTTGCTTCTTTATAACGAACTTCTTCCAAAGGAGCTTTAATATCAAAACCAACCCAATTGACTTTATCTATTACCTTTTGCAATGCTTCCGGCCGATATCCGCCCGAGTGCATCCCGATTTCGAATCCCATATCTTTTACAATATCCATTGCTTGCGGTAAATTATCCTGCATCAATGGTTCTCCGCCACTGAAAACAACCGCATCGACAACCGCTTTGCGATGTTCCAATAAATGTATCAAATTTTCCCAGGTAGCTTCGGTTTGCGCATTCGGATTTTGCAATGATTGATTATAGCAAAACGGACAACGCCACGGACAACCTTGCATAAAAACAACAACGGCTATCTTATTAGGAAAATCGACGATACTGAATTTCTCAATATCGCCGATTCTGATTAAATTTTCCGCCATATTCGGATTATTCGGCAGCAGCCAATTCGCAATTGCAAGAGCCTTCCAAGCTCAAGTGCATAACGGCTTTTTCTTCAACAAAACATTTACGAGAGTAGTATTCCGATTTTTTACCCTTGTTGAATTCGCTTACCGGTCTGTGATAACCCATAACACGGGTCCAAATTTCACAAGGTTGTCTTTCCGAATCGTTTAACTTTATATCTTCAATGTTAATGGTGTTAGTCATTTATTTTCTCCCTAAATAAATTTTGTTGTTTGTTCTTAAGCAACGTTACTTGCTTTTAATGCTTTGATTTTTGCTGCCTTCTTTTCTTCGTCACAAATCGGGCAATATTTGTGCTCGCCGGATAAATATCCGTGTTTCGGACAAATCGAGAAGGTAGGTGTAATGGTAATATACGGAAGTCTGTAATTGGTCAGAACCTTCTTAATCAACTCTCCGCAAACTTTTGCCGAAGAAATGCGCTGATTCATATAGAGGTGTAAAACCGTACCGCCGGTATATTTCGATTGTAAAGTAGCCTGCAATTCCAAGGCTTCAAACGGATCATCGGTATAGCCCACCGGAAGTTGCGAAGAATTGGTATAATACGGATTTTCAACCGTACCGGCTTGGATAATGCCGGCATAACGTTTTTTATCTTCTCTGGCAAAACGATAAGTTGCACTTTCAGCCGGAGTTGCTTCCAAGTTATACATGTGACCGGTTTCTTCTTGAATTTTAATCAATGCCGCACGGATATAATCCAAGAATTTTTCGGCAAAGGCTTTACCCCACGAATCTGCTACTTCGTGTTCATCATTGGTGAAGTTTCTAATCATTTCATTGATGCCGTTAACACCGATGGTCGAGAAGTGATTGCGCAGTGTACCGAGATAACGTTTGGTGTACGGATACAAACCGCCGTCAATCAAACGTTGAATGGTTTTACGCTTAATTTCCAAAGATGTACGAGCAATGTTCAAAAGCTCATCAACACGACCGAATAATCCTTGTTCGTTTCCTTTGTATACATAGCCTAAACGAGCACAGTTGAAGGTTACAACGCCGATGGAACC
>OMQI01000116.1 GCA_900313185.1 uncultured Rhodospirillaceae bacterium | reverse complement strand
GTCGTAAATTAGATAATTATTCGGCAACCAGTTTGGAAAATTCAAAAATCGGCAGAAAATAAAATAAATTTCTGGAAAAAATGAAGCCGCCTGTTGCAGACGGCTTTTTCTTTGCCTATATATTGTATATTAAATGAATTATAATTTGAAAGAAAACATGCTATGCGCAATGAAAATACAGAGGAAGTAGAGAAAAAAGAAGATTTACCGGTGCTGCCGCTCAGGGATGTGGTGGTGTATCCGAAAATGATAGTGCCTATATTTGTGGGACGTGAAAAATCTATTGAAGCAGTGCAGAAAGCCAATGATAAGGGCTCAAATATTGTTTTGGTTATGCAAAAAAAAGCCGAAGTAGAAGTTCCGGTTACCAAGGATTTGTATAAAATCGGAACTCTCGGAAATGTGTTGCAAATGCTGAGATTGCCGGATGGAACGATTAAGCTTTTGGTTGAAGGCTTGGAAAGAATAAAAATAAGCACTTTCCATGATCACAAAAGTTATATCAGTGCCGAAATTGAAAGTTATCCGCAAAAAGATGGTGATAAGAAAACGTTGGAATCTTGGGCACGTGCTGTAGTAAGTCAGTTTGAAGAATATGTTAAGCTTAATAAAAAAATTCCTTATGATGTGATACAATCAGTAAAACAAATAGAGGAATATGATAAGCTTGCCGACACGATTGCTTCGCACTTGTCGCTTAAAACCGCAGATAAACAATTTTTGCTTGAGGCAAGTAATTTGCAGGATCGACTTAATAAAATTCTGCAATTGATAGATACCGAAATGACGGTATTGGAAGTGGAAGATAAAATTAAACACCGTGTTAAAAAGCAGATGGAAAAAAGCCAGAAGGAGTATTATTTGAATGAGCAGATGAAAGCCATTCAAAAAGAACTTAACAACGGTGAGGAGGGCGATGAATACGATAATTATTTGAAACGTATCAACCAAACAAAATTTACCAAAGAAGCTCGTGAAAAAGCACTTTCCGAACTTAAAAAATTACGTTCTATGGGAAACAGTACGCCGGAAAGCTCAATCGTGCGTAATTATCTGGATTGGCTTTTGGATTTACCGTGGGATAAAAAGACCAAGCTTAATAAAGATTTGACTAAAGCTATTGAGATTTTGGAAGAAGATCATTACGGTTTGGAAAAAGTAAAAGAACGTATAGTCGAGTATTTGGCGGTTCAATCACGCTCCAAACACTTGAAAGCGCCGATTTTGTGCTTAGTCGGGCCTCCGGGAGTCGGTAAAACATCACTCGGAAAATCGATTGCCCGTGCAACTTCACGTAATTTTGTGCGTGCTTCGCTTGGCGGAATGCGTGATGAAGCGGAAATCAGGGGGCACCGTCGTACCTATATCGGAGCAATGCCGGGGAAAATTTTACAATCAATGAAAAAAGCAGGAACTTCAAATCCGCTGTTTTTACTTGATGAAATAGACAAGCTTGGCAGTGATTGGAGAGGAGATCCTAGTTCTGCTCTGTTGGAAGTTTTGGATCCGGAACAAAATAATACGTTTGAAGATCATTATCTTGATGTTGATTATGATTTATCGGATGTGATGTTCGTGACTACGGCAAATTCTCTTAATATGCCTAGACCGCTTTTGGATAGAATGGAGATTATTCAGCTTTCCGGATATACCGAAGATGAAAAAATTCAGATTGCAAAACGGCATTTGCTTGGAAAAGTGTTTGATGAAAATGCGGTTGCCTGTTCGGAATTGATTATTACCGACGATGCAATAAGGGATATAATTCGTTATTATACCAGAGAGGCCGGTGTACGTAATTTGGAGCGAGAATTGGCAACCATAGCTCGCAAGGCTACAAAGGAAATTTTGCTCAATAAAGACAAGTGCATTACCATAGAAGTTACGCCTGATAATTTGGATAAATATTTGGGCGTGCGTCGTTTTAGTTACGGAGAAGCGGAAAAACAAGACCATATCGGAGTTACCACCGGTTTGGCATGGACTGAAGTCGGTGGGGATATTTTGTTTATTGAAGCAGTGGATATGCCTGGAAAAGGCAAAGTTACGCAGACCGGAAAACTTGGTGATGTGATGAAGGAATCCATTGAAACGGCTTATTCGGTTGTACGAGCTCATTCCAAAGAATTGGGAATTGCTCCGGAAACTTTTGAGAAAACCGATATTCACGTTCACGTGCCGGAAGGGGCAACTCCAAAAGACGGACCATCGGCAGGTATCGCAATGTTTACCACACTTGTTTCGGTGCTGACTAAAACTCCGGTTAAAAGCGATGTGGCAATGACCGGCGAAATTACCTTGCAAGGTAGGGTTTTACCTATTGGCGGGCTGAAAGAAAAATTGTTGGCGGCTTTGCGTGGAGGTATAAAAACGGTAATAATTCCGCAGGAAAATATGAAAGATTTGGCAGAGATACCGGACAACGTGAAAAATGAAATGACCATAATTCCGGTCAGTAAAGCTTCCGAAGTGCTTAAGATAGCTTTAAGAAAGTAAAAAATAAGCGGAGTTAACGGCTCCGCTTATTTTTGATATTGCAATGCATCAAGCGCACCTTGCAGAATATAGGCAGCGGCGGAAGAATCCAAAACTTTTTTACGCTTGGCACGAGAAAGATCTATTTCATCAATTAAAAAGCGCTCAACCGCCGAGGAAGATAATCTCTCATCCCAAAATAAAACCGGCAGAGAAATTTCTGTAGTCAGTTTTTCGGCAAAAGCTCTGACTTCTTTGGCTATTTCTCCTTCTTCGCCATTCATTTGCAACGGTAATCCGAATACAAATCCGCAAATTTCTTTTTCCGTGATGATATTTTTAATTTCGGCCAAATCTTTTTCCCAAGATGAGCGATAAAGAATTTTGTATGAAGTAGCGATACTTCTCATTAAATCGGATACGGCAAGGCCGATGCGTTTGGCACCGTAATCAAATCCCAAAAGAGCTTTGTAAGCAGGTAAATTTTTCTTGAAATCTTGAATATCCATATTATCTCCGTTGTTATCCATTCATAAATAAACCAAAACTAAATGTCAACGGATTATTAGACTGTCTATAATCTTTTTTTTGCTTTACTATTTGTAAATTCGATAGTATTGTGACGCAAACGGGAAAAGTTTAATTAAAGAGGTGAAAAAGTGAAAAAGTTCAAATATTTGTTGGCGGCTCTGATTTTGTTTGCCGTTACTCCGGCTCGTGCCGAGTTGGAAATTGATGTTCGCGGTGCTACACGTAATCCGATGCCGATTGCCATTCCGGAAATGATTGGCTCAAATTCCAATATTTTTACCAAGATTATCGGAAAAGATTACGGTGATAAGATTCACGAAGTTATATCAGCCGATTTGGATAGGAGCGGATTGTTTAGAATTATTCCGCAGGATAGCTATATTGAGAGATTGACATCCATTAATCAAAAACCGCAATTTATTGATTGGCAAGCCATAAAATCACAAGCTTTGGTACAAAGTCAGGTTGTGGAAATGAACGGCGAAAAGTTGCAAGTTAATTTCCGTTTGTGGGATGTCGTTTCTCAAAAAGAACTTTTGAGTAAAAGCTTTACATCATCTAAAAGTAATTGGCGCCGAATCGCTCACGTGGTTGCCGATGCAATTTATGAGAGATTGACCGGTGATAAGGGGTATTTTAATACCCGTGTGGTTTATGTGTCTGAAAGCGGTGCGGCAAATCGTCGAGTAAAACGTTTGGCGATTATGGATCAGGATGGTGAAAATCACAAATTCTTAACTGATGGTAGAAACTTGGTGTTGACTCCTCGTTTCTCCCCGAATATGCAAAAAATTACTTATTTGGAATATGTGGGTAATAATCCTCGTGTTTATATGATGGATTTAACCAATAATCGTAAGCAGGTCTTGGGTAATTTTCCGGGGATGACATTTGCTCCGGTTTGGTCGCCTGACAGCTCTAAGGTTTTGATGAGCTATGCACATAACGGCTCGACCAATATTTATGAAATGAACTTAAACTCACGTAGTATCAAACAGATTACTTTCGGTAGTGCAATTTCGACGTCTCCGAGTTATTCTCCGGATGGTTCAAAGATAGTATTTAACTCGGACAGAGGCGGTAATCAGCAGCTTTATGTTATGGATGCCGATGGTTCAAATGTTGAAAGAATCAGTTTCGGTAAGGGGCGTTATGCCACTCCGGTATGGTCGCCACGTGGTGATTATATAGCATTTACCAAAATGCAGGGCGGTGCATTCTATATAGGTGTTATGGCTCCTGACGGCAGCGGAGAGCGCATTTTGGCTGATGGCTATTTGGTTGAAGGACCGACGTGGTCTCCGAACGGTCGTGTTTTGATGTATTTCCGTCAGGACAGAGGTTCTCCTGTTCGTCTGTATACCATTGATTTAACCGGATATAATGAACGCAGGATTATTACTCCTTCCGATGCGTCCGATCCGGCGTGGTCACCATTATTACCGTTATAGTGTAAAACTGACTAAAAAAACGGTGGTTTTGTTTGCAAAGCTGCCGTTTTTTTTTTTGCTTAAAAAAGTTTAAAAATATATATCTCATTAACCTTTTATTACACTTTAGTGGCTACAATAAATACAATGATTTTTAAAGAGGGTTGAAATGCTTAAAAAAGTAGCGCTTGTTTTGTTGTTTTTGTGTGGTGTTTTGGTAGCTGAAAATGCAGATGCTTCAACTTCATCAATTATGGTTAATGCCGACAACGGAAAGGTTATGTATGAGTCTAATGCTGATGCGCTCAGATATCCGGCTTCACTTACCAAGTTGATGACTTTGTATATTACCTTTAACGCATTGGAAAACGGACATTTGAAATTAAGTGACAAACTGAAAGTGTCTAATGTGGCTGCCGGCCGTTCTCCTTCCAAATTGGGGGTAAGAGCGGGGGAAACAATTACTGTCGATACTGCAATTAAAGCGGTGATAGTTAAATCTGCCAACGATTGCGCTACTGTTTTGGCTGAGCATTTTTCCAAGTCCGAGGCTGAATTTGCTGTATTAATGACTAAAACGGCTAAAAAATTGGGAATGAACCATACGG
>OMQI01000151.1 GCA_900313185.1 uncultured Rhodospirillaceae bacterium | reverse complement strand
TTCCGGGCTTCCTAACTCTCAACAAAAAACAACGGCTCGTGATATGTCTAAGTTGGCGATGGCGGTGTATCATCATTTTCCGCAATACTATAAATGGTTTTCGATGAAAAGTTTCAAATATAAAGGTCAGACTATTACCGGTCATAATCATTTATTGGATACATTTTCCGGTGCTGACGGCATGAAAACCGGTTATACAGCAGCTTCCGGATACAATATCATCACTTCGGCAAAACGTGATGGAAAAAGAGTTATTGCTGTTACGATGGGACATAAATATTTGAATGAACGTGATAAAAAAGCGGCTGTGATGATGGATAAAGGACTGCTTCACCTTAAAAAATCAAATGAAGTCGATGTTGTGGAATTGACCAGAGTTATTGATGGTAGAACAACTGCAGTGAAGTATGCCGCTAATGATAAAATTAATACGAAAGTTAACAATGCAAGAGTTAATAATGTAAGAGAAGTGACAAATACGGCAAAATTGGAAAAGGTTAATGTTGCCGGCGGTAAATATGCTTTACAGGTTGGTGCTTTTTCTGATTATAAACGTGCCAAAAATTATGCTTTGAGCATTAAAAACAGTTTAGCTAAAAAATATGCCGTATATAATATCAAGGTTGAAAAAGTACAAACAGGTTCGGGAACAATGTACCGTTCCAAAGTGGTAGGGATGGCTAAAAACACGGCAAATCAAATTTGTTCAAATATGAAAAGACAAAAGAAAAATTGTCTGGTTGTGGCAGATAACAGTTCAATGAATTTGGCGCAAAAATAATGGCAGAAACTCCGGTTATCGTAATCAGCAGTTCCGAAAAAGATGTCGGCAAAACGACCATAGGAATTAATTTGGCGGCGGCATTATGGTCTGACGGATATAAAATAAAGCTGTATGCTCCGGAAAATTCGACGGTTGACAGATTCATAAGTCAAAGATTGCTGATGTGTTCGCAATGCAAAATTGATATGCCGATGCCGCAAATGATAAATTCTTTAAATGATGATTATGATGAAAAAACAATCATATTAGCGGTTATTCCGAGCTCGGAAAATGATAAATATTCCGAAGTGTTTTTTAAGGCTCATACATTGATTTCATTAGGGTGCGAAAAGAAAGACTTTGATTGGTCATTTAGTCATCCGTATATTAATCTTGTTTGGCAGACGAAGAAGAATGCAGCGGCCAGAGGAATTAAGCAATTCAATTGGATTGTTGTGCAAAATAAATTCAGTAATGAGAACAAAATTATCAGAGAAGAATTGCCGAATATGGGTAAACAACTTGGTTTCAGAGTGGCCGAACCTTTATATTATCGCAATGCCTATAAATACGTGGAAAACGGTTATTGTGCAGCAGATATGGCTAAATACAGAAAAGTATTTAAAATGTCGATGGATGATGTTTATGCCAGACGTGAAATATTAAATTTAACCGATGATTTGTGGAAACACAAATAAATGTGGCAAACAAAATAAAAACTCTTTACCTCGCAATCTTTTTAATGTTACATATATATACATAATAATTATATTTTCAGAAAGGGGTATGCATATGATTAAGACAGTTAAAACCAAACCATATACCGATCAAAAAATGGGAACGGCAGGTTTGCGCCGCAAATCTAAGGTGGCGTCACAAGAAAATTACGTGGAAAATTTTGTGCAGAGTATTTTTGATGCCATCGGCGGAGTGAAAGGACAAACGTTTATTTTAGGCGGTGACGGTCGTTATTATAATAAAATAGCAATCCAGAAAATATTAAAGATGGCTGCAGCCAACGGTATGAAGAAAATAATTGTCGGACAAAACGGTTTTATTTCAACTCCGACTTCTTCCAGAGTGTTGCTGAAAAATAAGGCTGACGGAGGTTTTGTGTTGACTGCTTCACATAATCCTGGCGGTCCTAACGGAGATTTCGGTATTAAATATGCGGTTTCTACCGGAGGACAATGTCCGACATCACTCAGCGATAAAATCTATGCCAATACTTTAAACATCAAAGAATATAAAATTCTTGATGCCGGTGATGTGGATTTGAGTAAAATAGGCACACAAAAACTCGGAGATATGGAAATTGAAGTGATTGATTCTCTTCAAGATTACATTGATATGATGGAAAATATTTTTGATTTTGACGCCATTAAAAAGTTGTTTAAGAGTGGTTTTACTTTTTGCTTTGATGCGATGAATGCGGTAACAGGCCCTTATGCTCAAAAGATTTTTGAAGATATTTTAGGGGCACCTAAAGGTTCGGTGGTCAATTATGTGCCGATGGAAGATTTTGGCGGTTTGCATCCGGATCCGAATTTGATTTATGCCAAGGATTTGGTAAATTTGATGTGGTCGGATAAAGCTCCGAATATGGGAGCAGCCAATGACGGCGACGGTGATCGCAATATGATTTTGGGTAAAAAGTTTTTTGTAACGCCGAGTGACAGTTTGGCAATACTTACCGATAACTATAAACTTATTCCGGCGTATAAAGACGGTATTTACGGCGTTGCTAAATCGGCAGCTACTTCCCGTGCCGTTGGTAGAGTTGCTAAAGCGCTGAATATCGGATACTATGAAGTTCCGACAGGTTGGAAATATTTTTGTAATTTAATGGACAGCAAACGGATTACTTTTTGCGGTGAAGAAAGTTTCGGTACCGGTTCTAGCCATATCAGAGAAAAAGACGGAATTTGGGCTATTCTGTTCTGGCTCAATATCATAGCATCTACCGGAAAATCGGTGGAAGAGATAACACGTGAACATTGGAAAAAGTACGGTCGCAGTTATTATATGCGTAACGACTATGAAATTGCCGATGCCGAAGTTGCCAATAAATTGATGAATGATTTGGAACTTAAGTTGCCGACATTGGAAGGTAAAACTTTCGGCGCATTCAAAGTAAGTGAGGCAAAGCCGTTTATTTACAATGATCCGGTAGATGGAAGCTCTACCAAGAACGGACTTATAGTATATTTTGAGGACGGCTCGAGAATTGTTTACAGATTATCTGGTACCGGTTCAAGCGGAGCAACACTGCGTGTATATTTGGAGCGTTATGAAACCAAAAGTTTTGATGAAGATGTTGAAAAATATCTTGAACCTTTGGCAGATGTTTCCCGTCAAATCGGTGAGATTACCGAGCGCACCGGTAAAACCAAAGCTGATTTGTTAACTTAAAATAAGGTACGGAAATGCTTAAGGATATAAACAATCGTCGTCCAGATCGTCAGTTGGAGAGAAACTTGGTGTTCTTGGCCTATGCGATTATGTTTATGTCCTTAAGTGTTTTCGCATTATTTTTGTATCCTCAATATTCTCTTTATATCATCATATCGATGGTGGTGTGGAATATTGTATGCATTCTCGTTACTATCAGAATTTTGAAAGTAAGTGAAAATGCCATAGGTTTCGGAACACTTGCTTCCGAGATAATAAATGACCGCAGTAAGTATTGCCGAATTGACAATTCAAAAGGCGAAGCAATCTTAATAAATAAAGCGGCGGTTGAGTATTTTCAAAATGAGCCGATATTGGCTTTTTTAGAGCATAATATGCTGGATACTCAAGCCAATAAAATGGATTTTCAAAAGTTATCATCTGCCGTTAATAAATTACAAGCTACTTCAGTAATTATTTCGGTTAAGCCGCAGCAAAACAGTGTATATGTTGCCAAAGAATGGCTGAAAATAAGTGTAAAACCGATTTATTTGAGTAAGACTGATATTTTTGAACGTGAGTATTCGTTGAATAAAATCCGTAAAGAAGCCTATTTGTTTTGGTTGGTAGAAAATATTACTGCCTATAAAAATATGGATGAAGTATTTCAGTCGGAAATGTCATCTTTGCATCATTTCTTGGATTATCTTCCGGTCGGATTATACAGTTGTGATGCCGGCGGTAGAATAGAATATATTAATAATGCTCTGGCTGAAAAGTTGGATACCGATAAAAATGATGCTATCGGAAGAACGATAGATGATTTTATTGCTTATAAAGCCGAAATGTTGCATACCGCAAACGGGGAATACAGCGATAATATTGTGTTTAAAACCAAAGAGGGAGAAACCGAAGCATTTGTAAAGCAAGCTAATATCCGAGATAATGAAGAGCTTAAAACTCGTGGCGTTGTGGTTTGGGATATTCCAAATGATGATATTTTGAGACAAAAGCTCAATTTATATACCGATAAGCTGGAACATTTGTTTAATACGGTGCCGATGGGAATAGTGCTGACCGATAAAAAGTTGCAGATATTGGAAATTAACAGTTATGCTACCGAATTATTGGGAAGACAGAATAATGATTTAAGCGGACAGAAATTCAGTGCGTACCTTAGCCGAGACGATGTCAAAAAAATTATCGGAGCACTTGGTGATAAAAATAAGAGGTTGTTCGGCTTTGATACGGCGTTTAAAAATGAAACTTCCGAAAAAAGTGTCAGAATATCACTCAGTAAACTGGAAAATCATCTGAAAACTGAGGGTGGTGAGAGTGAGTATTTATTATTTTATATACAAGATACCTCCAATCGTCGCAGTTTGGAAATGCAAGTGGCTCAAGCACAAAAAATGCAAGCCTTCGGTCAGATGGCAGGTGGTGTTGCGCACGACTTTAATAATTTGTTGACGGCCATTGTCGGACTTTGCGATATGTTACTTCGCAGGCATGGTATAGGTGATCCTTCTTTTGCTGATTTGATTGAACTTAAAAACAATGTTACACGGGCAATTGAAATAGCAAGACAATTGTTGACCGTTTCACGTAAACAGCCGCTTAATCCGAAACTTATTGATGTTACGGAAGCGTTTGCCGATAATGAGCATTTGGTTTCACGAATTTTGGGTGAAAAAATTGAATTACAAGTTAATTATGGTTCAGATTTGGGATATATCAGAGTTGATACGGTTCAACTCTCTCAAGTGTTGCTGAATTTGGCTATTAATGCTAAAGATGCAATGAACGGTGAGGGTATTTTGACATTGGCTGCCAGAGTAGAACATTTGGATGAGCCGTACCAATTCGGAGGAGATATAATTCAGCCGGGAGATTTTGCCGTATTGAGCGTAAAAGATACCGGATGCGGTATTCCGAAAGAAAATATGGAACGTATATTTGAGCCGTTTTTCTCCACCAAAAAGAACGTATTGAATTCCGGTACCGGATTGGGGCTATCAATGGTGTACGCAATTGTGCGCCAGATGGAGGGCTTTATAAAGGTATTGAGCGAAGTCGGTAAAGGAACTACTTTTGAGATTTATTTACCTTCGCACGAAAAAACTGAGGATATCGAAACGGCCGATAAGCCTAAAGAAAAAGTTATTTTGGATAAAACAGGTAAAGTTGCGATGACAACCATAGTTGACCGAAAAAATTTAACTTCCGGTGAAAAGGTGGTTCTCGGTTTGAATGTTACGGAGTTTGATACTCAGAGAAGCGTGTTACGAAATCCGGGTGAAGTAAGGATTTTGTTTGTTGATGACGAAGATGCAGTGAGAATAGTCGGCGCTCGAGGTTTAAGGCAAAAAGGATATGAAGTGGTTGATTGTATATCGGCAGAAAATGCTCTGGAACATATCGAGAGCGGAGAAAAGTTTGATATGATGATTACCGATATGATGATGCCGGGAATGAGCGGGGCGGAATTGGCAAATATAATGAAAGAAAAAAGTCCGCAGACCGTAATTATTTTAGCTTCAGGGTATTCCGAAGAAATAGCACGCAAGGAATTGGCTGGCTCACAAGATTTTTACTTTATCAGCAAGCCGTATGGTTTAGATGATTTGAATAAGAAAATAAAGGAAGTTCTAGCTAAGTTATGACGGACAACGCAGATGACAGATTAAGGCAATTGCCGTTTGGTTTTGAACCGCATAATTATATGGGGCGTGAGGATTTTATGGTTTCCAAATGCAATCATCAAGCCTATGAAATGTTAGATTCTTGGCCGAATTGGCTTGCTTGCGGAATGCTGATATACGGTCCGAAAGGGTGCGGAAAGTCTCATTTAGCTCATCTGTTCGTCGATAAGGTGCAGAATGAATATCAGCCTAAGAATGTCACTATTATATCGGCAGAACAGATAAATTCTCGCAATGTTAAACGCTTGGCAAATGAGAACCAATGTATTGTGGTGGAAAATTTATACCCACGACACAATGATGAAGCTTTGTTTCATTTGTTCAACATATTTAACGAAGAAGGAAAGTATATGTTATGGACGGCGGAAAAACCGGCAAATTCGTTACACTTTTCATTACCTGATTTGCAGACAAGATTGAATATGTTGCCGAGCGTGGCTATTTCTGAGCCCGATGATATGATGTTGCAAATGTTGATTGCTAAGTTGTTTAATGACAGGCAGATTATTATCGGACAAGACATTTTGACTTATATTATCAATAATACTCAACGTTCTTTTGCTTATGTTCGTGATTTGGTAAAGGAAATTGACGAGTTATCATTGGCGTATCAAAGCTCAGTTAACTATAATATAGTTAAAAAAGCTATGGAACAACTGGCAGATAAGGAAAACAAAGAACCTGATTTATTTGGCGAATATTAATCAATGTTGAAAGGAAAAAATATGAAAGATATTTTATTGTATAAAAAATGGATGGGAGCGCTTGCTCTGGTTATTTACAGTTTGATTGTGGCAATGTTTGGAACCGGTATCGGAACCAAGTTTGTTGAACAAGCAGCTCCGATTGTGGAACAAGAACTTGCCGGCTTTTTGCCGATAACATTTTCCGGCGGTGAAATTGTGGCTCCTAAGGATACGATAATCAGTCGGACATACGGTTCTGATAACAATGTGCGTAAGGTTGTGTTGGATACCAGAGCTGAAGAGTTTGAAACTTCAGCATTGAAAGATGAAGGTTTGTATGTGAGCCGTAAATATGTTTATGTGGTTTCTTCAAGAGAAATGAAAATAACCTCACTGAAAGACATTCCGGATATGACAATAGATGAAGAAATTCTGCACGATGCGGGACAAATAATTGTGAGTAAAGCCGGAATTTATATTTTCTGCACCGTTTTCATTTTCTTTTTGGTATTTGCGGCAGCAGCAATCGGATTGTATTCATTGGCTATGCATTGGGCATTGAAAGGATTATTTGCAAACAGTTTTGCGCAAACCTTAAGAATTAATACATTTGCGTATATCGGCGTTTCGGCTTTAACTCTGATTATAGGATATAACATATCAATTGTGATAACATTTGTTATTCTGTTTGCTGTAAACTACGGAGTTAACAAGTGGTTGCAAGAAGAAAAAAAGTCGGCATAATATGCAAAATAAAATGATTTTCAATAAAGTAAAAATCTGTTGCATTTTATAAAGAGTTGCTATATCTTGCCCCCATATTTTAAGGACTAACGAAAGGATTTTTTATGCTTAACCCGAAAAACAACGCAGCTTTCTTGCGGATGAACGTTTTAACGCAAGTGGCCAAGAGCTTTTTGGAAAATGATTTTACCGATATTGATAATGTTGTCAATACTATTGTTCCGGATGGTGCAAGAGTAATGCGTGGTTCGCTTGAACGTGACCGTCAGGTGGTTAAAGAACAATGTTTGGCTGCAATGGGATATACTCCTTGTGAGACAGATACAAAGGTTCCTCTTTCTGATATGGCGGAAAAGGCTCTGAAAAGAAGTAAGCCGGAAATTGCTACGGTGTCGGTTATGCCGTCGGCTTGTGCTGCTTGTATGAAGACGCGTTATACGGTTACCGATATGTGCCGTGGTTGCTATGCACGCCCTTGTGAAGCCAATTGTCCTAAAAAAGCCATTACGGTTGGTGAAAAAGCTTCGATAAATCAGGATTTATGCATAAAGTGCGGAATTTGTCACGGCAATTGCCCGTATAGTGCCATTAACAAGGCTCCGGTGCCGTGTGAAGATGCTTGTCCGGTCGGAGCTATAAGTAAAGATGAAAACGGCTTTGAACATATTGACTATAACAAATGTATTTCGTGCGGTAAATGTTTGCTTTCCTGTCCGTTTGGGGCGATTGTGCATAATTCACAAATTATTGATGTATTAAAAGCAATCAAGGATAAAAGCAAAAAAACGGTAGCAATGCTTGCACCGGCGGTTATCGGACAATTCGGTAACGATTTGGGTAAAGTTATTGCGGCATTCAAAAAGCTCGGCTTTGATGAAGTTGTTGAAGTGGCGCAAGGTGCCGATGTTACCACCAGAACCGAAGCAGCCGAATTTATCGAGCGTATGGAAGAGGGGGCTAAATTTATGACCACTTCTTGTTGTCCGGCGTGGATGGCTGCAGTAGATAAACATATTCCGGAAATTAAACCATATGTTTCAAATTCCGGCAGTCCGATGTATTATATTGCCGAGATTGTTAAAAAACAATGGCCGGATTGTGTGGCGGTGTTTGTCGGTCCGTGTTTGGCCAAACGCTTGGAAGCTGAAAAGAATCCGAATGTTGATTGCGTTTTGGTATTTGAAGAAACACAGGCATTGTTTGATGCTGCCGGAATTAAAGTTGCAGAAATGCAAGCTGATTCGTTTGCGGTAGAATCTTCGGCTCAGGGACGTCGTTATCCTATTTCGGGCGGAGTTGCCGGTGCGGTGGCTTTTGTGGTAGGTGATAAAGCTGAATATAAGCCGGAGCGTATAGACGGGTTAAATCCGGAAGCAGTTAAAAAACTTAAACGTTATGCAGTGGCGGCACCTGCCGATATAAATATGCTTGAAGTTATGTGTTGTGAAGGCGGTTGTATTGCCGGTCCCGGTACAATGTGTATGGCTAAAAAAGGCGCATTGTTAGTCGAAAATTATGTTAAAGCAAGTGCGGATATAGAGAAATAAAATGGAAAAAATAACATCACTGAAATTGGCGCAGATTTTAGGTTGTGAGGCGGATAAAGTTGCAAATGTTGTGATTGATAATATTTCAACCGACAGCCGAAAAGTTACATCTACTTCGTTGTTTATAGCCATTAAAGGCGAAAGATTTGATGCGCATAATTTTGTGAAAGATGTTATCAGAGCAGGTTGTCCGTTGGCGGTGGTTGACCATTTGCTCGATGATGTTCCGCAAGAGCATCAGTTAGTTGTTGCTGATACCTTGGAGGCTTATGGTAAAATAGGTGCATATAATCGCAGTTTATTTAAAGGAACGGTAATTGGTTTAACCGGAAGTGCCGGAAAAACTACCACAAAAGAAGAAATAGCCTTTTTGCTTTCTAAATATGCTCCAACGTATGCCACCAAAGGAAATCACAATAATGCGGTGGGCGTTCCGCAAAGTTTGTGCGAGATGGATATGAATGCACGTTATGCGGTGATTGAAATGGGAATGAGTTCAAAAGGCGAAATATCCTATTTGACCGGTTTGGTTAAGCCTGATATAGCCATTATCACCAACGTATATCCGATGCATATTGAGTTTTTTGAAAATTTTGAAGGAATTGCCCGTGCCAAAGCGGAAATATTCGAAGGTATTTCAGATAAAGGGACCGCTATTATTAATGAAGATACCAATTTTGCTTCGCTGTTGCAGGAAATTGCTAAAAAATATACGCCAAATATTATAACCTTCGGTAAGAATAATCATCCAAAAGCTGAATTTATCACACAGGAAGAAGGGGAACAATATCAATATAATGCTTGGTGCGCTCTGAGAGTTATTGAGGCTTTGGGGTTAGATGTGCAAAAAGCCGCATCATATATAAAAGATTTCGGAGCACTGGAGGGACGTGGTAAACGTCATACTCTTAACATGCCAAACGGCTCTTATACATTGATTGATGACAGTTATTCCGGACAACCGGAAGCAATGATTATGGCAATCAACAATTTGAATAAAATGCAAAGTAAAGGTCGTAAAATTGCCGTGTTGGGTAAAATGGCCGAACTGGGAGAAACAAGCCAAGCACGTCATAAGGAAGTAGGGCAGGTTTTGGCACAAAGTAATATTGATATTGTGATAGGCGTTTGTCCGGAAACAAAAGATATGTTGGCACAGTTACCGACAGATAAAGAACAGTATTATTTTGATACAAAGGACGGAGTTGCCGAGTTTTTATTAAATAAACTCTTGCAAAACGGCGATACCGTACTTATAAAGGGAGCCAGATACTCCTCTCAGGTTTATAAAATAACCGAAGAACTTTTGAGACAAGGAAAAATGAAATGAAATGTCCATTTTGCGGATGTGAAGAGACTCAAGTAAAAGATTCACGCAACACCGATGATAATACTTCGGTGCGTCGCAGGCGTGAATGTCCGGAGTGCGGTTCACGTTTTACCACTTTTGAAAGAGTACAGCTTCGTGAGTTGATAGTGATTAAGAAAAATGGCGAAAAAACACTTTTTGATAGGGATAAATTGGCCAAATCAATATCACTTGCGGTTCGTAAACGTCCTATATCTTCAGAGCGAGTCGAAAAAATTGTAAACTCGTTGCAACGTCGTTTTGAAAGCTCGGGAGAAACCGAAATTACCACCACCACCATTGGCGAATGGGTAATGGAGGCTTTGTCGCATTTGGATAATATCGCATACATTCGTTTCGCTTCGGTATATAAAGATTTCCGCAGCTTAAACGATTTGAAAGATTTTGTGGCAACTATTGAAAAATTGACTGCCGATAACAAAGATAATAACATAGAGGATAAATAAAATGAGTAAGTTTATATCTCCTAAAATCAAGATGAAATCGAGCGCAAGATTGGCTCTTGTGCAGGCAAATTATATGATTGCCTTGAGCAATCTGCCGGTAGATGAGGTAATTGAGGATTTTGTGCAAGGTAAAGTCGGCAGAGTGGCTATTGTAGATGGGCAAAACGAAGATGAAGAGAAGTTTGTTGAGTTAGGGCCGATTGATACCGAATACTATGAAAAATTGGTGAGAGGGGTGCAGTCGCACAAAGAAGATTTGGAAAAATCACTTAATGAATTTTTGCACGGCGAGTGGTCGTATGACAAAATGAATGCTATGATGCAATCGTTGTTGTTAAGCGCCGTTTATGAGATTACTTCTACTACCGACGTTGATGTTAAAGTTTTAATTCAGGAATATGTTGATTTAGCTTATGCATTTTTCAGTAAAAATGAACCTAAAATGATAAATGCACTGTTGGATCAAATTGCACATACGGTTAGGTTGTAAGATATGGCAGTGCTGAAGTTATACGAATATCCGGATGAAGTTTTGCGGCAGAAATGTGAAAAAGTCGGCAAAGTGGATGATGAGTTGCGTCGTTTTTTAGACGATATGTTAGAAACAATGTATGTGGATAAGGGGTGCGGTTTGGCTGCTCCTCAGGTTGGCGTTACTAAAAGAATTATCGTGCTAGATGATAACCCCAGCGATGAAGATAAATCGGCACGTCGTCCGATGTTTCTGGTAAATCCGGAAATTATTTGGCGTTCCGATGAAATGGTGCTGTTTAACGAAGGGTGCCTGTCGTTGCCGGAACAGAGAGCCGAAGTTGAACGTCACGAAAAGGTTCGGGTTCACTATATTGATTATAACGGTAATGAACAAGAAATTTTGGCTGACGATTTATTGGCGATAATATTGCAACATGAAATAGATCATCTTGACGGTGTGTTGTATATAGATCATTTGAGCCGTTTGAAGCGCACCAGATTATTGAATAAATTGAGCAAATATCGTGAAGATAAAGAACGTGGTAAAAAGAAGGATTAAAGTTTCTAAAAAAAAACAAAACCTCCCGCTTTTCGGGAGGTTTTGCTTTTCAATGCTCATGAATCTCATTTTTGGGATTTTTGAAAGCCGACAAGTCTTGGGCTTCGCTCAAGTGTTCGTAGCCTTCAATGGTGTAGTTTTCAACACTGACTTTTTCTTCCACGTTGCCGAAAAGACCTTTGTTTCTTTCAATGGATACGGCAATATGGTCTCCCTCTTTAAGGCTACGGATAGTTCTTGCCATTTTACTGTCATAGTCGTAGCCGTTCCAATAGCCGATATCAGCACAAATTTTGTGTGATAAATCGATATTAACATTGTTAATCAGGTCATACTTTTTGTATGCCGATAAACGAATGTGTGCACCGTTGCGATCTGTACTGACGTGTTCAACCGTACCGCAGAATTTAAGTGATAAAATCTTTTTCATAAGCTTTCTGGTTTTAAGTAATACATATAATGATTTATTCATAATTCAAAAAGATAGTGTCTTATAATTCTTTTTTGCCTATATTGCAACAAAAAAACTCCGCCATGGCGGAGTTTCTGATACCTTATTATTAAACTCATTTAACAGAGCATTTTTTATCTTAATGCGGACGCTTTTTCAATCCAGCTGTTAATTCCCCAAGTACGTCCCCGATAACTTATATAACCTTTACTGATAAAGTTACATTCGACACATTTTTTCTTCATACCGTTGATGGTATTTTGTTCACCACGACCGCCGTGGGT
>OMQI01000005.1 GCA_900313185.1 uncultured Rhodospirillaceae bacterium | reverse complement strand
TCTCATTAAAATTTCCTTTATCTGTTAAAAATTTGATATTTATAAGTGTTTTCAGAAAAATCATTATTTGCAGATGTTCCGCTTACTGCTTTTTGTGCTGAAATAGTGATTTCTTGAATTTGGCAAGAATACGAACCATTATTCCAATCCGGTCTTAAACAAATACGCAAACGCTTTGTCTTATTTGAGCCTATATCGCTTTCTAGCGTCAATTTATCGTTATTGCCCGATATATTGAATAAGCGTGTTCCGACAGAGCCGTTATCATTTATGACATAGCCCATCGCTCGTCTTAAGGCGCAATGATAGCCACTTTGAAATTTGCAAACGATTTTAATATGCGTAATTTTCATGTATTGCGAAAAGCAAACGTCAAAAACATCATAGGTCTGCTCATTTACTGTTGCTTGCGTTGCGTTTGATGCTCCGAGCGTAAAAACATTTCCGGTATTTGAATCCAGCGCAAGGTAGACATTATTAAAATTCTTCATGGCAGAGGAGCCCCAAGTTTCTATCTTGGTTTGGTCGCTCGAATTTTTTGCGCCGGTTTTATTCGGATCTTCAAGCCACATTTCACCAGAAGAAAAATTTGATGTTAAAACAGGTTGTGTCCATTCCGAATACTTAAAGTACTTTTTAGCAGAGTTTATTTTGGCTTTGCATTTCAAAACCGTTTTTGTGAAATCAAAATCAGCCGAAGTTGCTTCTTCCGGTTGCGTTCCTGTCCACCACAACTGTCCATTGATTTTCATGTACGAATGTTTAAGGTCAATCGTTCCCAAAAATGGATAATAATAACCTGATTCGTTATGAATACCAAGTGTCCAGTTTCCTCGTATTGAGGCTTTAGTGTTTGTTGCGACAGAGCCTTGTAATACCCAATTTGTTCCGTTTGTTGATAGCCATAATTTATATTGAGAACCTGTAAATTCAGCTTTTACCCAGTATGTTTTGCCATTTTCAATACAACCGGTCGGCGATTTTATATTAACAAGATAATTGTCGTTTTGGGCGTTAGAGATAATAAGATTAACACCTATTGAGGTATCATCGCCATCAACAGCCAGAATGGTTTCATATCCTGCTGTTTGAGCGAAAAATGCTTGTCTTTCACTGCCACCCGCGTGTGTCCACTTAAAAACCATTTCCCAAGAATTTGCCGTATTTGTCGGAAATTCATCAGGAATAATCTTTAAGTAGTTTTTAGAACTGATACCGCTAACCATGCCATTAGATATAGTCGGGCTCCCGACAGGCGTTACATTTACCGTATTTCCGTATTTGTAATATTTTGTAATTATATTTCCAAAAACTTTCATATCAGCTCCTTAATATCCGCAAGCTGTCCAGTTTATACCGGCCGCATTAAATGTTTCATCATCAGAAGTCCAACATTTACAAGAGTTGATTCCTCTGCTGTAAAATGATACGTTTCCCCGTTGTTCTTCTGTCCCTGCCGCTGTAATAATGTAATTGATGTCTTGAAAAGGTTTCATAAAGGACAATACTTGCCCGTTTGAACTCACATAAATATAGCCGCCTTGTTCAATCCAACCGTCAGACCATAATCTATACCATTGTGTTCCATTTCTATAAGTTTCAACGACAACCTCACAATCTGCTAATTGTGAAACATCTACTTTATTATTTAAATCAGAAGCAACATTATCTAAATTGACCTCAATATTTGTTTTTGCCGATGTTGCAACAACAATATAGTAAAAAACCTTAATCGCCTGCGGTTGAACGGTTGAAGAATTTCCATATATTGAGGAAGAACGAGAGGCATCAAAACCAACTTTCCAGCCTGAGCCGCTTCCTGAACCAGATGTACTACCTCCAACATTATAGTAACACCCCTCAACAGAAGTATCATTGCTGTCAGCACCGCCATGTTTTCCGGTGATATTTGGTAAGCCGGCATCAATCAAGTCGCCAAGAGCATTTGTATCTACAGTTCCCTCAATAAATCCGGTTATTTTAGGCAATCTAATAGTATTTGCTGAAGAATTGTAAACAAACTTTCCGCATACACCCTTTGCATTAACCGTATTTTGCCAAGTTGTTTCGGTGGTAAAGCATTTCGGATAAGTTGAAACAAGCCCTGCCATATAAGTAACAAAGGCGGCATAAGAACCACTGCCTTGAATAGTTGCTCCGTCTAATAAATGAAGTCCCGCATCAGCAAGTGGAACGGTTGAGACAATAATTTCGCCGATATTCCTACTACCAGAAGTACTATTTATGACATTATTTATTTTTGTGGTAACCCAGCTTGTTGTTGCTATTTTTGTGGAATTGTCACTTGCCGCCGGTGTAGGTGCGGCAGTATAAACTTTTCCCGTTTTATCAACATTGCAAGATATAGAGCAATTAACTTCGCTACCGGTTACGGCGTTACGCGCCATTAAAGTCGCTGTCTGCAAGCCTGCTGTTGTCCGAATAAATCGGACATCACCCATAATTTTGTTATTTTTATCGGTTACCCGAAAAGCACCGGCAACCTGCGCCGCAGGAGCCGCCTCGGTATAATCGCCATTAGCTTTTTTTATCATCCAGCCATCGTCATTACCGGCTTGTAATGTCTTTACTCCGGTAAATGTCTCGTTTCCGGCTTTATGAGCCGCCGCGGAATCATTTGCTTTAGAAGAAAGGGCGGTATAAACCGCCCCCGATGTTATCGCGTTGTTTGAGCCGGAAGTCGGGCTTGAATCAAGTTTTACCTTTCCGGCAGTTGATGTAGAGGCTGTCGGAATGTTAGTCGTATATGGCAAAAGATAATCGCCATTACGATTTTTTAGTTTCACGTTTCTGTTAGTCACTGTATTAGTCCTTTAGTCTCGTTAGTCAAAAAGTTCGTTATTAGCTCATTTCCTCATAGGTAATGATTTCCGACTTAGTCGCATAGGTTGAGGCGATATTATTGCCGGAAGCATCGGCTGTTGCCTTTGCCGCTGTTCCGTTGGCCGCCAAAGCACCAACATCGCTATACGTCAAGCTAATATCGCCGGTTAAGGCTTTATTATTGACTTTACGACTTGTTGGAACATATCCGGTCAAATCAACTTTGCCGGTTTCCATAGCCGCAATTTTGTAGTAGCCGATTTGAACAGCACCAGCTTCCAGAGCTGTCGTCAAAGCCG
>OMQI01000114.1 GCA_900313185.1 uncultured Rhodospirillaceae bacterium | reverse complement strand
GTTTTCGTCATAGATTGATGATTTGCAATGTGAATACCAATGTTTGTTGGTTGTATCTTCAATGTTATCTGTATTTCTTTTGGCCCAACTGTTGGCAACCGGAGGGTAGTATGTTAAAACATATTTGCCGGAAACATCATCGACGGCGAGTTTGCTGTCATGGTTTTTTACTTGTGTAAAACCTTTGCTTTCCGCCCAGTGAGCTAACATAGCCGGTTGCGGTAAAAACAATTTTTCATCATTGCCGGCCAAAATTTGTTCTTTTTTTAATTCGCCGTTATAATCGGACATAACCACATTAACCAATGAAGTGGTTGCATCTCCTACAATTGCAGGACTGTCTTGCGTTGGAGCAAAATTGTTAATCAAGGATGAAACAAATACCGTGATGCCTTCACGCACTCTTAAATCCAAGTTTACGGAATCGGCATTTTCAACTTGGGATTTTTTCAATTCGTCAGTATTTTTATTAAAAATCCAATCAAACATAGTAATTAACTCCGGTTACGACCAACTTATAGTTTATCCTATCATAAAAATATTGTTTTGTCATCAAATTTTGTATATGAAATTCTGAGCATTTAATAAAAATATATGCTCATCTCGTCTTTCTTCCAACATTGGCAATTCTACGCTTTTTCGGGTATATTGATATTTAAATCCCAGATTTTTCAATGTTTTCCAAGCTCTGTCATTGCCGGCATATATTTTTGCCCATATCTGGCGCTTTTTAAGTTGTTTGAATGCGTATTTTAACAGGTGAGTTCCTGCCTCAATGATTATTTTTTGCCCCCAATATTTTTTTCCGAGCCAGAAAGAAAGTTCAAGTTCGTCGTCTTGATTGACTAAATTGCTGTGCTCTTTGGTTTTTAAGCTTATCATTCCTATGGGAATTTGCAGCATTTTTAATTCAATCAGATAAGTAAAAGGTTCTTGAGAAAAATAATCGCTTATGATGTGTCTGCTGTAATTGACAGAATTGTGCGGTTTTAGTCCGCAAGCCGAAGAAACCTCATTATCATTGAACAAAATATATAAGTTCTCGGCATCCTCTTTGTTCCAACGTCGCAAAAATAATCTTGCAGTTTCCATCATAAAACCTTTAAGTTTCATAAGTTAAAATCGATATTTATTATATCGGAACGGAGTAAATAAACAAGTAAAATAATTGCACAAAATATTTGACAAAAATAATAGTTTATGTTATATTAGCTGAAACAGGGAGAATGGCAATGAGTGAAGATATTTTAATTGAAGCTGCAAAATCAAAAGGTGATATTTCTGATAGTATCATAATGGCTTTGGAATTAGCTAAGAAGGCATATCCTGAAGTTTTCTCTTCTGTAGTTGCTAGAAAAAGTGTAGCTGAAAAAATTATAAATATGTCAAATTGCCAATCTGTGGATACTTTTAAAAATGAGATAAATGAAGAAGCTAAAAGGCTCCACAGCGTGTTGAACGATAAATTAGGGCAAAAGTTAAAAAATTCTCTAGGAAGAGTGTCTGAAGCCGTTATAAATAATTTTGAAAATAATTTTTCGGATATTGCATTGGTACCGAAAATTAGAGAACGTATAGCAGATGCACTCGAAAATGTGGACGTTACAGCTAAAGTGATGAATACACTTACAAAAAGTGCTCAAGAAATAAAAGAAACTATTAATGATAATTTGTTTAGATTATTGGAAAAACGACTGGGAAAGTCGGGAGCGTTGGCAGAACAGAGAAATTTTATATCTAATTACCCAGATATAGCTTTGAATAAATCAAAACGTCAATTGTTGTTTAATCAACTTATTGATGCAGGTATAGGTACACACAAAGACACGTTTTGCACTTTTAGAAATTTAATTGAAAATATGCAAAATTCTGAAAATAAAGTATCACTACCTGATGAAAAATTGCATCAATATCTAAAGCCTTTAATAGGGGTTTCACAAACCATAGAAGTTGTCAAATATTTAGAAAATGCCAATCCAGAGCTTGTTGGTAATGAGAAATTAAAGGATAAATTTATACAGGAAGTGAGTAATGTACCTGATGAAGATAAAAATCATATGATTGCCGCTGCTGTTAAATTGTCTACAATAAAAAATAAATTATTAGAAACAAACGATAATTTTGAATTCAAGGAAGCTTATAAAGATTTTGAAAATATTACTACTAGGTTACTTAAAAATTTTTATAATATGGCTAAATATACGGATAGAATGCTTTTTGACGAGAGTTTATCTGATGAAGAAAAAATAGAATCAATCAACAGTCCCATATACGTAGCCAAATCGATAGTGCTTAATGATACAATATTAAATAAAGAAATATCTCAGGTTATGGCTAGTGAGAGTATAGGAAAACTCAAAGATAGCGCAAGCGGAATAGGTAATATAGAAAGTTTCCAATTGTTGGTTCAATATGTTGCGGAAAAATCAGCTCAGTCTGCAGAAATTATATTTGATAATAAAGAATTTCGCAATTTTTCAAAATGGGCAAAAGAAAAAGCCGTTCAAGATGCTAAAAAACAAGCTTTGACAGGCGAGAAAAATACAGATATGTTACTTGTAAACAGTAAAGGAATTCAAAATGGCTAAGGAACAACCGTTATTCAAAGATGCCACATTCTGGCTTAATAAAATTTGTGTTTTACCATATACTGATGAAGAATTGGATGCAATCGGTTGTTTAGGCTTTGATATGGCAAAAAATAAAGAATTTGCCGATAAATATATGTCCTATCTTATGGAAAAACGTGACTTGATAAATCAGCATAAACGGGTGCCGTTTTCTGATTTGAATTTGCAACTTTATCGCAAAGTTTTGGAGCAACCAAATATGGAGCAAATTCCTGATTGGATAACGATGCCGGATGCCAAAGTTTCAGCGAATAACGGTATTCGTGCCAGAATTATAAAAATGTCGCAAAATATTCAAAAAAACAGGGATGTACCGGTTGATACAAAATCTGAAAAATTACGTGGTTAATGCATTTCTCACATATATGAAAGTGTTTTAGAGGTAAAGTTATGGTTGATTATGAGGGAATTATAAAGGAAATAGATGGGATTAATCCGGCGAATAATGAAGATGGTGTTATGCAATCCTATACAGCCGAAAGATTGGTTGAAATTCAAAGTGAATTATCAAGCGTTGATGCGGCAGATCGTAATGATGATCACCAGTTGGCGTGGCTTGGTTTATATGATAAAGCTAATGCATTAATAAGTGAGTTGGCCAGCCAATCTTTTGAGGGTATATCCAAAGAACAGTTGGATGCTTATGAAAGTTTAATCAGTAATTTTGTTTCTCATACCGGAGAAGAATATAGTGGAGTGGCGGCACAATTAAAGGGTAAACTTGATGCACGCCGAGAGACTTTGGAAGCAGAAAGTCAAGAAGAAATATTAAATGAGCGAGTTGCGGCTGCAACCGAGATTAATGAAGATGACGATATCAAAGATACCGTTTTAGATGCCGATAAACAAGAATTTTTAGCTTCCATAAATGATGAAAATAAAGCTTTGATAACCGATCGTTTCAATAAAATTGATGAAGCGGCTGATGAAATGGGCGATGTTTTTGCTCAGCCTCAGAAAGAGAATGGTGACGACAAGTTTGCCGGATTGCGCAATTTTTACGATAATATATGGATTGACCGTGATCCGCCGGAAGATGAAAATGCCCAACCGGGGCAGGATGATTTGAAAAAACGTCAACAGCTTAAAGAGCGTATGCAGGAAATGGCTAAAATTATGGCCATTCAAGATTTGGTAGCCGATAGCTCAATAGATGGTATGACCAAAGAGCAGATTAAGGAACGTATGGAAGATGCCGTTAAGGATAATATGACTTTCCTGACATATAATATAGTTGCCAATCAGAGCGGATTTAAAGTCTTAGAAACAGGACAAGATGTTACCAAACTTTCCCCAAAGGAAAGACAGGAATATATGGGCAATCTTCAAAGTGGCTATAAAGAGGCATTTGATAATGTTAACAAGGCCTTAAGCGGTGAAAAAGCAAACCCTGTATCAGTTGGTTCGCCTGCCATCAATGCCACAATGGTTCCGCAGTATAAAGAATCCAAAAAATTTGCCAAAGAATTTCAGGCTAAGACCGGTATTACCAAAATGCTTAAGCGTGTCAAAGATTTTGATGCCAAAATGAGTAAAGATCATCCGCATTTATGGGGATTTGCCAAAGTAACGGCGATTTCAGCTTTGACGGGACCGACAGGTGTAATGGTTTATACCGGAGTTACCATTGCTAAGCAAGCTAAAGGTCTTATAAAAGAATATAAACAACAAAAAGCCGAAAAAGGAGAGGAAGCTTTATCCGTTGGAAAGTTCTTGAAGCAAAACTCCGGCAGAATGGCTTCTATGGCAATCAGTGCCGGTTTTGCAAGTTATACCGGTATCAGCGGTATTGAAGGAGTTAGCAGTTTGGACTTTGGAGCTATGGCTAAAAGTGTGCTGAATAATACCGGATTACTCGGTAATATGACCGGTTCGCTTCTTTCCGGTGATGCGCTTAATAACGTTTCGCAAAGTTTGAGCTGGGATGGTATAAAAAATGCCGCCGGAAATATGGTGGATAAAATTGCCAACGTAAGTAATATAGATGCTTCGCAAGTAGTAGAAGGACTTAAAAATTCGTATTCTCCAAGCAGACTTACCAGATTGGCTCTCAGCGGATTGGGCGTCGGTATAGCTAAGGCTCACGATGCTTATACGCAAGCCGGTGACGGTAATAAATGGAAAGCGGCAAGAAAAGCATTTACCGCACATTTAACCGGTGTGCTTGTAGGTAGTGCGTTGGCAGATACAATGACTGTGACAAACGGTATTATGGATCAATCGGCCATAGAATTGCAAAAAATAGAGGCTGCGGAAAAGCAGTTTGCCGATGAATTAAAAGCGATGGATAAATTGCAGTATGATATGCACGTTCCGGAAGATTATGCTCAACATTTTGAAAACGAGGGACACGAAACACCGCAACCTCAACCGCATCATAGTACTCCTCATCATAACGAAAACACTGTGGTGAATAATGATGTAACACAGGAAACGATTCCGGCGTCTGAAACAGAAAAGACGGTAGAACTTAAAGTTAACGGTGAAGATGTAGATGCAAAACTGGGCAATACTTTGGAAGAAACCTTGGATAATGCCAGAGAGCAATATTTGCAAAATAATCCCGATGTAGATGTTAATAATAACACGGTCGTAATAGAAGGTGATGCCGGAAATGCCACTATTGAAACCCAAAAAGAAGATATTATGCAGGGCGAGGCAGTTATCGGGCAAGAAACTACCATTCATCGGGAAATAAATGCCGATGAAGCACAAATTAAAGATGATATACAAGAAGTTCAAACCGATACCGGTCAGGCTAAAATTATGGAATCCGAAGGACGTACGGATATTGACACCAATAACAATATACCAGATGGTGCTAAGATTTTGAATGTTACGGAATTTCATAATGAAAATCAAGATTTGAAGCTGACCGAGTATGAACAAGACGGTAAAGTTTATATTACTGACGGAAATCAAACCAGATTGGCTCCGGAAGGGCAGAGTGCGGAACAGCGTTATCAAACGTGGAATAATATGCTTAGAGAAACGGCAGCCGCCGGCTATGATGAAAACGGACAAGCCGTGGTTAATGAACAAGCAACGCAGGAGCCTAAAGCAGCACAAGTAAAAGGTGAAAATGCGGGAGCTGAAACTGAAACAAAAGGAGGAGTCGAAACCAATGTAAATGCTGGGATTACACCGGAATCTTTGGGCGATCATTATGATACACATGACGGGTTACCTCCGGTATATAATGGACAGGAAGAGGCTCCTCAGGAGCTGTCTCCGGCTAAGAAAATAGAAATGTTAAGACACGGACAGTCCTTACAAGGAGGAAGAAGTTCTATAGCTGACAGATTGAATGCAATGAAAGACGGAAATAGTAATTATGAATCCTTTGTCGCAAATGCAAATTCCGGATTTGAACTTGCTCAACAGGAACAACAGCAGCAACACGATGCATTTTTAGCGGAAAAAGCAGCTTATGAAGCTACGCACAGCGGGTATCAGGATTACTCATCTTCTATGCAGAGACTCGGATTGCAAAACTCCAGTGTTTTATCTCATTCGGAGGGATTAGGAACAAGGTCTCATAATTTTAACGGCGATTCTGCTTCATATAATGTCTATGAACAGAATGAATTCAGACAGGCTAATAATGGTTTTGCTCTGGCTCATAATGATGAAATTCGTTTGGTTACCACGGACGGCAAGGGTAATTTGGAGTTTAAAGTTGCCGAAAATGGTCAAACCAGATTGATGACAAGAGAGGAGGCCGATAAATTCTGTTCCGAAGTCAGAGCTGCCGGAGTAAAAGCGGCTGAAAACGGCAATAATTTCAACAATGAATTATTCAAGCATATTGAAGATACCAAGCATATCAGAGATGCACAAGGTGCTATGAAATACGGAGTTGTTGCCAGAGGTAATACAGACGGCAGAACCTATGTAGCTTCCAATAACAGATCATCCGTAAGGGATATATCTTAGGAGCCTATTTGAAATTGATAAGAGATGATTTTTTAAAGTATGCGGCTTCGTGTTCCGGTATTGACGGCGGTGATACAAATGCCGAATATTGGTTTATGGGAATGGAATGGTCAAACGAAAATGATCTTGAGGATGATTATGCAAATAACACTTGGACGATTAAAAAGCTTGAAGATGTGTTGATAAAAGATATATCGAAAGATATTATATCCAATTCTCAAGATTGGCGGTTGGAAGAAAACATGGCAATATTATACCGGATGTTAATGTCTGATACGAAGGAAAATATATTCGCTAAAAACTCCAATTCATTTAAGTTAAATCTGCTACCATTACCTTTCACCGGAAAAAGTGAGGGAAAAAATCCGCATACAAGTTGGACTAAAAATAAAGAACATAGATATTCGCAAATGACGGGATGTCGGTATTTTGATGAGTATGTAAGAGAAGTTTTACCGGCACGCTACGAGCTTTTCCAGAGACTTTTGCAAAAAAATAATAAGCCGAAAACAATTTTTTGCTTTGGCATCGGTTATCATAAGGAGTTTTTGCAAGCATTGTTGTCGCCAACAGACAACAAAATAGATGTAAAACCTAATAACGTTGAATTGTTAAAGAATTTCGGTAAAAACGTTTTTGTATATGATGATGCTACTCATATTTATGGCGGGGCAAGCTCTTTGATTAAACGTATAATAGTTTGTTATTTCCCGTGTCCTCCGGTAGGAAAAAAGTTTACCGCTGACGATTGGAAGCAAATTTATGACTTGGCAATTAAGTAGCAAAATAAAACTCCACCTTTTTATATGGCGGAGTTTTATTTTGCTAAAGTCAGAATTTTAAAGCCATTCTTTAGCCCATTGCTGTAATTCATCTTTAGAAGCATCTGCCGGAAAACGTTTACCGTCAAAGACTTTGGCTTTAGGTGCAAGTTCTTGCATATTTTTGCCGGAATTTCCCATTCCGCTACTGCCGGAAGTGGCGAACGGAACAACGGTTTTGCCGCTGAAATCATAGCTTTCCATAAAGGTATCGATTATAGACGGTTCCCTATACCACCAAATCGGAAAACCGACAAATACGACGCTGTATTTGCTCATATCATCAACTTTGGAAGCAATTTGCGGACGACTGCTTCTGTCATTCATTTCGAGTGAACTGCGACTTTGGTCGTTACGCCAATTTAAATCGGCAGCTGTATATGGTTGTTCCGGCTCTATGGTAAATAAATCGGCGTTAATGTTATCAGCCAAATTTTTTGCCACTTCGGCCGTGGTTCCGGTTGCACTGAAATAAGCAACCAATACTTTTTTATCGGTCATATTATTATCCTCCGCCTGAGCATTAAATCCTATCAATGTTATAAAAGCAGTTAAAATAAAAGATAATATTTTTTTCATCATGTTCTCCTGTTATTTGTTGTCTAACAAAGTATCCAAATCAACATCCTCAAATTTCTCATTTAGAGGACTTTTTTTGTTACTATCTTGCATAATTTCCAAACCGGAAAGAGTTTGGGCCAGTTCATCATTAAAAATTTCTTTCAATTCCGGATGAGTTTCGTTATCAGAACCGACATTATTTTCGATGTTTGCAATCCTATCAATGGAAGCATTTTCAATATCATCAATTCGTGAACTTAATCTTTCTAAACCGAGATTAAGCGTCTTGTTGGTAAGTGAAACAGATTTGCTGATTTGGTTCAGCCTTTGTAACAGCGGTTCCAATTTTTCGGTAACCTGTTCATCTTTCTTTTCTTCTTTCTTAACTTCGGCAATATATTTTTCCAAAGGTGATTGCGGAGTATTGTCGTTGGAGCTTTCAAACCAAATCAATATAAGAGCGAAGACCAATACCGCATTTACAAAAAGCAGAAGCGTCAGATTGGCAGAACTCGAATCAGCCGGATTTGAAGCTTGTTGTTGTAAAACGCTGAAATAAAAATATACCACGAGCAACCCCATAAGCAAGGTGGCAGCCAAAGCATATATCAGCGCTTTTAAAAATTTCACTTAAACAACCTCCCGAATATCATATTCAGGATTCACTATATTCCGCTTTTATGAAAATGCAAGCAGCCAGCTTGATTTATCCGCTTAAAAACTTTGTTCACGAGTTTTATGCAGCTCAATTTGCGGGAAGTCTTCTTTGACTTTGCCTAAATGCCAAGCATTACGTGCCAAGAATACACGAGCCCCGTCATAATCTTCGGCAATATTGAATGTATTGGCAGTATAGAATTTTTCCAATACGCTTTTATCTTCGCAACTCAGCCAACGAGCGGTAAAATACTGGGTAGGCTCAAAAATAACGTCAATGTTGAACTCGGTGCGCAACCTGTCGGCAATTACTTCAAATTGCAAAACCCCAACTACTCCGACAATATATTCGGCGCCGTTAATAGGTTTGAATATACTGGCTCCGCCTTCTTCGGCAATTTGTTGTAGGGCATTGGCTAAATGTTTGGATTTTAGCGGATCTTTAGGGCGAACAGATTTTAAGAGTTCAGGAGCAAAGCTCGGAATACCGGTATAATGGATTTTTTCGCCTTCACTTAAAGTATCACCGATTTTGAGTTGTCCGTGGTTTGGAATACCGATAATATCTCCGGCATAAGCATCTTCGGTCAGTTCTCGTTCTTGCGCCAAAAACATTACCGGAGTGGCGATTTTAATTTCTTTACCGGTTCTGACTTGCAATAAATTCATTCCACGCTTGAAGTGGCCGGAGCAAATACGCATAAAGGCAATACGATCACGATGTTTGGGATCCATATTGGCCTGAATTTTGAAAATAAATCCGGTTACTTTGTTTTCATTGGCATTGACAATTCTTTCGGCGCTCGGTTGGGGACGAGGAGTAGGGGCAAATTTGTGTAAACCGTTTAATACTTCACGAACACCGAAATTATTGACGGCACTGCCGAAAAACACCGGCGTTAAAGTACCTGATAAATAATCTTGCAAATTAAAAGCCGGACAAAGTTCCCGAATCATCATCACATCTTCACGTAATTTGGTAACGGCGTGAGCCGGAAGAAGTTTATCTAATTTTTCGTCATCAAGTCCGTTGCAAGTTTCGATAGTGTCGTTGATTTGCGACTTATCACCGGTCTTATTCATTAAAATAAGCCTATCATTCAATAAATCGTAACAGCCGAGAAAATCTTTACCGCTGCCAATCGGCCAACTGGCCGGAGTAACTTCTAGAGCCAATGTGTTTTCTATATCATCAAGCAACTCAAAAGGATCCAAACCTTCACGGTCGAGCTTGTTGATAAAGGTTAAAATCGGAATATTGCGCAAGCGGCAAACTTCAAAAAGCTTTTTTGTTTGTGTTTCAATACCCTTGGCGGAGTCAAGCACCATAACCGCCGAATCAACCGCTGTCAGTACACGATATGTATCTTCGGAAAAGTCCTCGTGTCCAGGGGTATCCAAAAGATTGAAAGTCACGTTTTCATATTCAAAGTTCATAACTGAGGAAGCAACGGAAATACCACGTTCCTGTTCCACTTTCATCCAATCGGAGTGAGCCTTGCGTTCTTCTTTTCGGGCTTTGACGGCGCCGGCTTGCTGAATGGCACCACCGAACAGCAACAACTTTTCGGTCAAAGTTGTTTTACCGGCATCAGGGTGAGAAATAATCGCAAAAGTCTTGCGTGGATTGATATTTTCAGGCATTTTTTCCTCTTGATAAATTAAATTTATGCTTCGTTATACCTAAAAATTTGAAATTTGCAATATTTTTTGTATGCAAAAAGGTGTTTTTTGCTTGATTTATTGAAATTTTTGTGGTGTACTCCGGCTTGTCAAAAGGCGGATATGGTGAAATTGGCAGACACGCCAGACTTAGGATCTGGTGCCGCAAGGCGTAAGAGTTCAAGTCTCTTTATCCGCACCATTTTTATATTAACTTTAACAGAGAAAAACAATGAATGTAAAAGAAGGAAAATCTAAAGGTTTAAATAAAAAATATACGGTTACCATTGCTGCTGCCGATTTTGCTGCCGCTGTGGATAAAAAATTAAGTTCCGTAGCTAAAAATATTAAATTACCGGGATTCAGAGCAGGTAAAGCTCCGAAGTCTATGATTGAACAAAAATATCGTCCGTCGGTTTTGGGAGAAGTATTGGATGATATGATCAGAGATGCTTCCAATAAAGTAATTGAAGATAATAAGCTTCGTCCGGCAGTTACTCCTGATATTAAAATTGAAAAGTTTGAAGACGGTAAAGATATTGAATTTACTATTGAAACCGAAGTTCTTCCGGAAATTACATTGGGCGATTTTTCTAAAATCTCACTTAAGAAATATACAGCTAAAGTTCCGGCAGAAGAGATTGAAAAGGCTATTAAGTATATGGCTGATTCTCGCCGTAATACCGTTAAAATCGAAAAGGCACGTGCCGCCAAAAAAGGTGATGTTGCGGTTATTGATTTTGTCGGCTCTATTGATGGTGTTGAATTCAAAGGCGGTAAAGGAAATGATTATCCGTTGGAACTTGGTTCTAACTCCTTTATTCCGGGTTATGAAGACCAGTTAATCGGTCATAAAGCCGGAGAAACCGTTGAAGTTAAAACAACATTTCCGGAAAATTATCACGCTAAAGATTTGGCTGGCAAGGAAGCTTTATTTGTTACCACCATTAAGGAATTGCGCGAATATAAACCGGCTGAAATCAATGATGAATTGGCAAAATCTGCCGGCGCAAAAGATTTGGCTGATTTGAAAAAGAAAATCGAAGAACGTATTTTGCAAGATTATGATGCTACTGCACGTATTAAATTAAAACGTGATTTGTTGGATGCTTTGGATAAAGAATACAAGTTTGAAATTCCGCAGAAATTGATTGATGCTGAATATGAAGCTATCGAAAAGCAATATAAGCACGCCAAAGAACACGGTCATTTGGATGAAGAAGAAAAGAAGCGTGATGAAAAAGATGTGTTGGCAGAATATAAGGAAATTGCTCTTCGTCGTGTTAAATTGGGCTTGTTGCTTTCGGAAATCGGTTCTAATGCCAAAGTTACTTTAACGGCTGATGATATTAACAAAGCTATCGCTAATGAAGCCAGAAGATATCCGGGACAAGAACAGATGGTTTATGATTACTATGTAAGAAACAAAGAAGCTGTAGAAGCTTTGCGTGCTCCGGCTTATGAAGAAAAGATAGTTGATTATATTTTGTCTTTGGCTAAAGTTGCCGATACCGAAGTTTCGGTTGAAGAACTTTATGACTTTACGGACGGTTCTAAAAAATCAGCTAAAAAGAGCGTAAAGAAATCCGCTTAAAAACAGGTTGGATTAGTAACAAAAAAAGAGGGCGTTTGCTCTCTTTTTTTTGTAGGTGTATTATAGATATTGACAAATAAATCTGCTGCTTGGGGACAACAACGCATTCCTATTCAGCCACAATCAGGAACAAACACTTTTGGGCGTCATAGCATGTATGTGCATGGTGGCTACAATGGTTTTGGTTCTTCAGGTTGTATTGATTTAGAACGAGGAATGCCTTATTTTTATAATGATTTTCAAAATTATAATGAAGATTTGCCATTAGAGGTTAAATATCCTAAGGGATGGTAATACGAAAATATATGGAAAGACAGGTTTTTTACTTGCCTTTCCATTTAAATTAATGTATTATAATAATAAAATACAACCAAAGGTGTATATATGAAGAAAATAATAAAAAAATATCAGCAAATAATTCCATATGTTTTATTTACATTGATTTTGCTATTTTATGTTAGAGTAATAATATCTCTATGTTTGGGAATTAAAACTGCAAAAAATGGAGGATTTGATAAGTTATTTGAAGAAAATTCCCCCCTTTGGCGTGAACGTTCAATGGAAAATATGATAATATATGATGAAATATGGATAATATGTTTAATTTCTTTTGTTACATTGTCCTCAATATACGTTATTAAAAAGCCTAAACTTGCTGTATTGTTGCTAATTATTCCATATTTTGTGGCACTTGTCATAAATTTTTAACAAAACGGGAGATATATGTATGAAAGAAATAATAAAAAAGTATAAGCAAAAAATTATTTACGTTATCTTTGTGCTGATGTCGTTGCTTTATGCAAGGATTATTGTATCACTGTGCCGTGGAATTGAAGCCGCAAAAACAGGAGGATTTGTTAAATTATTTGAAGAAAATTTACCTATTTGGTATTACGAGTCCGAAGAAAAAATGATTTTGCATGAAAAAATACTGATTTGTTTTTTAATTTTAACATATTGCTTGTCAGTGGCATTTATTAGGAGAAAGTTAAATTTATTTTTGTTCTTTTTATTTCTACCTTTAATTTTTATGTTTTGCGAATACGTATACGAAAATTATGTAATATCATCCATTAGAGGTTAAATATCCTAAGGGATGGTAATTTAAAAAAGAGCAAGAGTTATGCAAAAACTCTTGCTCTTTTTGAATTTTGATAGTATAACAAAATAAATACAATCTTTAGTATAAAATATTTTAACAATGAAAAATTTATTTAAAACTATAAAAGAAAATAGGGAAAGGCTATTTTGTAGGATAACTGTCCTGTATATTTATATACTATATATACGCAGCATTTGTCTATCTTATGAATCTATTTTAATGGAGATTGATAATGACTACTACCATTTCGTTATTAACAAAAAGCAGTGGTTGTCAAATCATTATAGTGTGCATTTCAATATAGCAATTATAATATTTCTCTTTACGATTATTTTGATATCCTTGTATCTTCTATACAAAAAAAGTCATTATTTTTATGTAATTTTACTAATTCCTGTATTTTTAGGATTGGCTTCTATGAGTATAGCTACTGTTTATGGAATAATAAATTCTTTCTAAGGAGAAAAGTATGTCTATGAAAAATGTATGGGTAAAAATTATAAATAATAGAGAGAATGTAGCTGTTTTTTTCTGTTTTTGGAGCGTTGTGGCTTTTAATATTTTATGTTTCGTTTCATTTTGTTTTCATCTATTCAATTATGACGGTGGAATTAATAACCCGAAATCATATGGAGAAATAAGAACTTTTGAGGTGGCTCATAATGTGTTTGTGGGAGATATGGTCAAAACGTCGCTATATGGATTGTTGTTTGCTTTTCCGATTATTTGGAATTATTTTTTCATTAGTCGTATAAATCTAAATGCAATTTGTCTGCAGTTGATACCATATCTAATAAGTTTAGGCATCGCTTTATTTAGTTAGTTTAAATTACCTAAAATATAAAATTTTATTATAATGAAGATTTGTCATTAGAGGTCAAATATCCTAAGGGTGTGATTTATAAAAAGGAGGGCGTATGCTCTCCTTTTTTAGTTTTATGCGAAATATTTGAAAATCATCCAGACAACAACGCTCGCCATAAGGCCTGCGCATACATCATCCATCATTACGCCGTAGGCATTTTTCATTTTGGAATCGAACCATTTAACCGGTCCCATTTTGCAAATATCAAAAAAGCGAAAAGCGGCTAAACCGACGAGATAAATCCACCAAAGTTGGGTGTTGTGATATAAATTATCAGCTACCGTTACAAAAGCTAAAAGTTGTCCGGCCACTTCATCTATTACCACTTTTCCGGGGTCTTTGTCTTCTTGATCTTTAATAACGGCATCGGTTGCCATAATACCAATAATTGTAACCAAAATAGTGGCGATCAAAATTCCGTAAATTCCGAAAAAATAAGCCAAAACGAAGGCAAGCGGAATAGTGCCGATAGAACCTACGGTTCCGGGTGCTTTCGGAGATAATCCCAATCCGCAGTAAGTGGCAATGAATAATGCAAGTTTTTTTGACATATTGTTATCCTTTCATATTATGATTATTTTTTATCGCAAGTTGGAAATATTGGCAAATGATATTATATTTTTTACACAAAGTTAAGACTTTGGGAGTAACTATAACCATTATTAATTTTAGGAGGGAATATGATGGCATTGAAAAGAATAGCTTTATTATTGACTATTATCGGTGGTATTAACTGGGGATTGGTAGGAGCTTTCAAGTTTAATCTGGTAGAGTTTTTATTCGGTTTCGCACCGGTTGTGGTACCGATTATTTACATTGTTGTCGGCATTTGCGCTTGTTATGCCTTATTTGCATATATGATTAAATAAAGTATCAAAACTTGTATTTTACCCGATGTCATTTGCTTGATATCGGGATTTTTTTTGGTTAAGGTAACAATATTAAAAGATTTACAAAATAAATAAATCCGTTTATGATGATACAAATTTGAATTGGTAAACGGAGTGTTTTATGGAAAGCAGAAAATCAGAGGCAGCCGAGAAAAAACGCAGCGGGCAATGTAATTGCGCACAGTCGGTTATTTGTACATATTGCGATAAGGCTGGTATAGATGAGCAAACCGCTATGAATATAGGTAATTCTTTTGCCGCCGGAATGGGAAATATGGAAGGTACCTGCGGAGCTTTAGTGGGAGCCGGCGTGGTTTTAGGATTGGTAAATAAAGATAAGGCCAAGTCCGTTAGAGAAATGCGGGAAATTATATCAAAATTCCAATGCCGTAACGGTGCTACTCAGTGCAAAATGTTGAAAGGTATAGAAAGCGGAAATGTACTTCGTGAGTGTCCGGATTGTGTAGCTGATGCTTGCGAATTTTTGGAAGATGCAATAAACGGGTAAAAAAATGGAAAAAGAACAAGAAAGAAAAATATATGACGAAGCCATTGAGTTTTTTGGCGTTACTTCGCAAAAAATTATGGTTATTGAGGAAATGTCGGAACTGACTAAGGAATTGTGCAAAGAGTTGCGCAATCGTGGAAATGTGGAGCAAATTGCCGATGAATTGGCTGATGTGGAAATAACTTTGGCACAAATTAAAATAATTTACGATATTCATCAAAAAGTGGAAGAACATAAGGATTTTAAGCTCAATCGCTTTGCCAAGAATATGGCAGAACTAAAGAAGGCGAAGAGGTAAGTCTCCGCCTTCCGGAATTTTGATAAAATATTTTCTGATTATCTTTCCAATTTAGAAAGCTTTTCTTTAATTTTTGGATTGTTCATATCCAAAGTTTTGGTGTTTTCTCTTTCAGCTTTTTTACTGGTCAATAAAACATAGCTGTAAGGTTCAAGGCTGTACGTGCCGTTGTCGTTAATCTTTTTATGTTTTCCGGCAGTATCAAAAACCAGTTCCCATTGCTGTTTATTCGGCGGAGTAGGGAGTTTGAAATCAACCACTCCGTAGGTGTTGCCACACATTAAAATCATAAAGTCATCATCGCTGTTGGATTTTGATTTCGGGTTTTTCGATACTTCGCCATTTTTACCATTAATAACACAGGCTAAAATATGATTGATACCGTTATTCCAGTCATAATCCTGCATTTCTTGACCGTCCGGACGTATCCATTCAATATCTTTGCGCCCGTTAGACGGTACTTTTTCGCCGGAGAAAACGTCTAAATTGGCAAAACTCGGATGTGAAGAACGCAAAGCGGTGAGCTTACGGATATGAATATATAAATCCTGTTGTTCTTTGGAAAAATTCTTCCATTTAAGCCAAGTCAGTTCGTTATCTTGGCAATAAGCATTGTTATTACCTTGTTGAGTGCGGGCAATTTCATCACCGGCGCAAATCATCGGCACACCGCGTGATAATATATTGGCCGCCATCATAGATTTTAAGCGGCGGAAAGCGATTTCCTGATTAGGAGAAACCGAAGAGTGATTGTTATTGTTGCCGTCATTGTTATTTTCATTATTAGCCCAGTTGTTCTTCTCATTATAGTTTACGATATCGTAGGCAGTAAATCCATCGTGAGCGGCAATATAACGGATATATTTAGAGGTCGGTTGTCCATACCACAAACCTTCACCGCCGGAAATGTGTCCGGCCAATTCCGGAACTACCCATTCATCACCACGATAGAAACGGCGAACGGCGGCTTCGTGTTTATCGTTCCATTCCATCATACCATCCATTTGGCCACGATAATATCCGCCTAAGGCGCTCCACGGTTCACCGCTGATTTTTACTCCCCGTTCTTCGGATATCTGCCGAACGATTTTCATAAACTGCCCGTTCGGATTAAATTGAGTGTTGCCGTCTAATGCACAATCTCCGGCCAAATCGAAACGGAAACCGTCGACACCCAAATCATCGGCAAAATAGCTCAGAGAATCTTTAAGCAAACGCTCGGTTATAGGTGTGTTGGTATTGATACTGTTTTTGCATCCGGTAGTATCTATAAAATATCCGTCCGGTGTCAGACGATAGTAGTTCGGTGCATCTAAACCTTTATAAGAGAGCAGGTTGTGTTCAGCACCAAATTCTCCGCTGTGATTGTATACCACATCAAGCCCGACTTCAATTCCGGCTTTGTGAAGTTCGTTTACCATGTTCTTAAAGTCTTCACGAGTTCCGTAACGCTTATCTAGGGCAAAATGATTTATCGGATTATATCCCCAATAGTCACTTAAGCCTTTTTCTTTTTTGAGTTGTAAACCGCCGCAAGTGGTGGTAACCGGCATAAGTTCCAAATGAGTAATACCTAAAGATTTAAGATATTGTATGACCTCAGGTTGAGCAAAGGCTTTGAACTTACCTTTAACATCATCAGGCAAATCCGGATGAATGGCAGAAAATCCTTTGACATTAGCCTCGTAAATAATGGTATCTTTCCACTCGGTGTGTGGCTTTTTATGTAAGTATGGGTACTTCTTTTCATCTTCTTTAGGGTTGTCAAACACTACTACCGATTTTGGCATAGCACCGGCACTATCTATATTGTTGGTTAGAGCTAATGCGGGATCTTCCCAATCTTTAATCGATGAAGATAAGTCTTTAGAAAACGGATCTATCAGCAACTTATTTGGGTTGAAATATAAGCCTTTTTGCGGAGCAAATTCCCCGTATGCACGATAACCGTATTTTTGACCGGCTTTAATATTAGGTAATTCAATTTTCCATATATTATTATCATCTTTTTGCAGTTCTATTTTGGTTTCTGTTTTTTCATCTTCATCAAATAAACACAACTCTATTTTTTGAGCGTGTTCCGAGAAAACCGAAAATTGAACCTTATTACCTTTTTTACTGACACCTAGCGGGAAATCCTTTGCCATTTTCATTATCCTTTATTGAAAATATTAATTTTGTGCAATTTTGGCAAATAGTATCATAATCGGATATGTTTGTCAATGTATTATGCTAAATACAATCGCTTAAAATAAATAAATCCTTTAACACCGATGTGCTAAAGGATTTATCTGATGCGCTTCAAAAATAATTACAAAGATATTACCGGCATTATCGTAGCCATAGGTATATTTTACAGTGCAATTATTCTCATACGTTCCAAGATTATTTACCTCCTCCCAATCATCTGTATCAAAAAAAAGATACGAAACACTTACGAGTTCCTTAGGACTTATGAGATAATTCTGTGAGGTGCTCGGGGACACTATGCCATATTCTCCGTTACAACTGCGGAGCAATGAGCAGTCACCTAATAATCTTTCAGAATGCTTCAATTTAAAGGTATGGATGAAGGCGGATTTCTCAATTTCTGATTTCTCTTCCGCAGTTACGGATAAAATCATATTATTGATACAAATATCTCTGCGTTCGGTAGCAAGAACGGAAGATAAACAAAACAGGCTAAGCCCAACCAAAATCAATATTTTTCATAAGTATTTACAATTGTCAGCCAATCATTACATCCAAACGACCTACAAATTTACCCTTACGTGTAACCACAAAAGAGAGCCAATAACTACCACGCTGATAGCTTATGAAAGCAATCCAATTGTCATTGACGAGAGTGGCGGAAAAAATTTCCTCATCTTCCTCAATAACACCTTCCTCGGGGGTGTTGTTATGCTCAAGAAGGACAGCGGCCATAGCACTGTCTTCGGGACAAATGCTGTGATTGCTTGCCAGCAGTCGTTTAACTCTTGTAACTTCTTCCGTAGAAAGCTTGGCAACGTTATACTTTGTTGTCGGAGTCTGTGCCGAGACTACGCTTGTCATCATACTCATGAGTACAATTACAAGAAAACTTTTAATACTAATTTTCATAACTATAAGGTTTATATGTTTTGCTTGTATTACTAATATACAATTCTGTCAATAATTTTTTTATTATCGTTTTCAGAAACAGAAAATTACTTGACAGAAAATTCATAATAAGTTACATTACTCCCCAGATTTTGAATTAGTATGAATTTTAATTAATATAATTTTTATGAACAAATTTCCAAATGAAGTGGATATTAAGTACTTTGAGAATCCGCTTATGAAAGATGAACTGTTGCAGATTGTAAAAGATCCGCGTATGATGGTGGCCGCTGAGGATCAAGTGTATATGTTCCGCCCCGGTTACGAAGATGTTTTGTTTGAGTATTTGTCACATCATTCCTTGTATGAGGCAAATCAGCATTTCTTGTTTGAAGAAGGTAGAGAAAAGGTAATGGATTTCTTCTTGGAACATTGGGTGCTTGGTTCAATATACGAAGCAAAGCTTTGTGAGCC
>OMQI01000030.1 GCA_900313185.1 uncultured Rhodospirillaceae bacterium | reverse complement strand
GTAATTCGTGACGCTTCACCAATAGTTTTAGGTTTTACTCGTGTGAAACGTTGCACCATTTCCGTAGAAAGGCCACCGATTTTATTGTAATCAATATCGTCACGAATTTTTAAATTTTCATCACGTTTAAATACTTCTATATCTTCGTATTCACGCTTTAAATATCCCGAATACCTAGCATCTATTTCTATTTGTTCATAGATTTTATCATCAACTTTTTTAATTTCGGCATCAAAATTTTCTATTGTTTCACGTGAAACATTCGGATAGCTCATAATATCTTTCAATGATTTTTTGCCACTGTGTTTAACACTTAGTCCTTGTTTTTCAATGTCGGAATAAGAAATTATTTTGTTTTGACAATAATCGCTAAACTCTTGAATTTTAGACATTTTTTTCTTATATACCGCATAACGTTCTTCACTCACACAGCCAATATCATATCCCAATTGCGTCAATCTGGCATCAGCATTATCGGCACGTAAAAGCAAGCGGTATTCCGAGCGGGAAGTAAACATTCTGTATGGTTCGTCTACACCTTTGGTAATCAAGTCATCGACCATTACCCCTATATATCCTTGGCTACGATCAATATAAAATTCTTTTCCGCTGTTTTTCGCATACAATGCCGCATTAACACCGGCAACCAAACCCTGCGCTCCGGCTTCTTCATATCCGGTAGTACCGTTAATTTGTCCTGCCAAGTACAAACCATCGATTTTTTTTACGCCCAAACAATGATTTAGCTCCTGCGGATCAACAAAATCGTATTCTATTGCATAGGCGTACTGTAAAATTTCAACGTTTTCCAAGCCTTTCATAGTATGAATAAAATCACTCTGCACATCAGCCGGAAGAGAAGTAGAAATTCCGTTCGGATATATAACATTAGTATCATATCCCTCAGGCTCCAAGAATATTTGATGCGATGTTCTGTCGGCAAAGCGCACCAATTTATCTTCAATACTCGGGCAATAACGAGGACCTTTTCCGGTAATCAACCCCGAAAACAGAGCGCATTTTGCAAAATTATCACGAATAATTTTATGAGTACGTTCATTTGTTGAAGTTATTCCGCAATCAATCTGGCGATTGGTTATTTTATCGGTTAAAAATGAAAACGCCTGCGGATTTTCATCACCGGATTGTCTCTCTAAAACACTCCAATCAATCGTATCCGCATTCAAACGTGAAGGTGTACCGGTTTTTAAGCGTCCCAATTTTAACCCCATTTGCTTTAAATACGGTGTTATACCGGTACAAGATATTTCCCCTATTCTACCGCCAATCGTTGTTTGATGGCCGGTAAACATAACTCCGTTCAAAAAAGTTCCGGTTGTTAAAACAATCGCTTTGGCAAAGCGTTTTTGCCCATCGGCCAGAGTAACCCCGCTTAACTTATCATTTTTGAGGACAAATCCTTCAACTGCCGCCTCTTCAATGGTTAAATTTTTTGTTTCAGCTAAAGCCTGCTGCATATATTTTCTATACAAACTTCTGTCAGCTTGTGCGCGCGGACCTCTAACTGCCGGACCTTTAGATAAATTAAGCATTCTGAACTGGATTCCGGCTTTATCGATAACCTTTGCCATTAGTCCATCCAAAGCGTCAATTTCACGCACCAAGTGACCTTTACCCAAGCCACCGATTGCCGGATTGCAAGACATTTCACCGATAGTTGCTTTTTTGTGTGTTATCAAAAGCGTTTTAGCTCCTGTTCTGGCAGCTGCGGCACAAGCTTCGCAACCGGCGTGACCACCACCGACAACTATTACATCATATAGATTTTCCATTTTTACCTCTGTATTTTCGCTTTAATAAATCACAAATTGATATTAATTGCAAATAAAATATCGTCGACATATTTTAAATACAGCGTTCAAAATATTCTTGATTTATTGATTCAAATTTCCGAATTATAACATTGATTTAAAACAATTTAAATACAGTGTTATTTTCCAATGCAAAAACTGCTGAATATTTTATCCAATATTTCATCAACTTCAACTCTGCCGGTAATTTTACCGATTGCCCGGCAAGCCAAACGCAAATCTTCGGCAGAAAGTTCTATTTCTTTGCTCAAATTGAAACGTTTCAGATTATCCAGACACTCCTTCAAAGCCTCTTTGTAGCGCTGTCTGGTAATCAAATGCGCTGACGAAGCGGAATACATATCATTAAAATATTTATGCAGCGCATCCGTTATGGCTTCAATATTTTCATTATGTTTCGCAGAAATCAAAACACAACCTTTTTCAACTAACTCAGCACGACGGTCAGCACTTAATTTATCGCATTTATTGGCAACCAACAAGTAATTGTTTTTAAATATATAATCTTTGAAAACTTCCGGCTCAGTATTTTCGGCATCAAACAAAAAGATATTAAAATCGGCATCGGCTATTTTTTGCCGTGCCAAATCTATGCCTATTTTTTCAATAGAATCTTCTGATTCCCGTAAACCGGCAGTATCTGAAAAGACGACCGGAAATCCCTTAATATCCACATACGCCTCTATAACATCACGGGTAGTTCCGGCAATATCCGAAACAATCGCCACATTACGTTTTACAATTGTATTAATCAAACTGGATTTTCCGGCATTAGTCGGACCTGCTATCACCACCTGAAAACCATCACGTAACCGTTCTTCTACTTTATTGACCTGTATATGTTCCTCAATCTCTTTAATTATTTTAAATACATTGTTCTCCAATTTAAAAACAGTGTCTTGCGGAATATCTTCTTCCGGAAAATCAATATACGCTTCTACGTATGAAAGCAAAGACACAAGCCTTTCACGCCAATTTTCGTATAGATTGAACAGTGTTCCACCCATTTGTTTGAGCGCCACTTCCTGCTGCAAGCGAGTTTCGGCATCAATTAAGTCGGCTAAACCGTCGGCTTCTGTCAAATCCATCTTACCATTATAGAAAGAACGACGTGAAAATTCGCCGGCTTCCGCCAACCTGAAATCGGCTATTTTTGACAGCGAATCGCTTATACTGCGAATAACTGCTTTTGAGCCGTGACAATTGATTTCCACAGTATCTTCGCCGGTAAACGAGTAGGGCGCTTTAAACGCAACCACCAAACACTTATCCAATGTTTCACGTGAATCAATGTCCAAAACCGGCATAAAATACATTTTTCTGCTTTCTATTTCTGCCAATTTAAAATTTGTCATTGCTTCAAAAAATTTAAAAGCTGATTTTCCGGAAATACGAAAAACCGCAACTCCTGATTTTCCGAAAACGGTAGAAAGGGCATATATAGTCTTGTTATCCATTTTTATCAAAAATCCCAAAATCAAAATAAAGGCGTTTTTTAGACTCGCTGAGAGGCTTTTGCCGTTTTTATGACACATTATTCGTTTTTTTGCAAATCATATTATCAGCGGCTATTTATTGAGCTCGGTTCAGCGAGCCTCACGAACCCCTCTCTGAACGACTGGCGGAAGCACGGTTTGTGCCACCTGCTGACTTTGTCCACGACCGGTTCGATGATTAAATTTATTCATCTCAGCCGGCGGTATACCCTGCAACCTGTCAATTCCCGACAAGTCAGTCGGAACTTTGCCCGACATTCTGCGTCCGTAATTAGTGCAAGCAATATAAAGCATCAATGCTTGCTCTCTGCTCAGAGTAGGAGCAAATTCAATCACGTTGTTTTTACCGCTCGGTTCTTTCAGCAACTTTACATATAATTCAAAGTCGGCGTTAGAGCTGACATTAACGTGGCTCTTATCGGTATAACGAATTTTGGCCTCATTAACTTTGAAGGTGTATTCATTATTATTTTTTGCAATTTCATGATAACCTTCCACCTTGCTCCAATATTTTTGCAAATCATCACTCCAAAAAGCCTGATCATCCGGAACTTGTTGCGGTGTCGGGGTAGGGGGATTATTACCCTCCGGTCTGTTTTCTTCTTCAACCAAACGGCCGACATTAATATCATCGACTTGATTAATATATAAATCTGATTTGAGGTTTCCACGCATTAATGCTTTTGCCGGTGCCACCAAACCAAGATTAATCTGCCCCGAATTACGGGCTTGCTCAAAATTACTGCGTCTTTTTCTTAAGATTTCCGCCGCCGGCTTGATTATTTTTTGACGATTCTCTCCGGTAATTTCCACTTCCAAATCCGGCGTTATATATTTTGCCAAATTAACGCTTTCCTCTCTGCCGGTTTTAGGATTATATATCATATAATGATAGTAAAGCGAACGGATTTTCCGAAAAGTTTCGCCATTATCATCTGCAACGGTAAGCGGTTCGGTTTGCGCATAGCTATTTAAATTGCCGGCGAACTGGGTTTTATCATAATAAGACTTGTGAGAGCTATTAAATTGTTTCAGCATTTCTTCCACCAAAACCGGCCAATTTGAAGCATATTCGATTCGCTCTTCTTTAGTATGCATTGCTTTCAAACGATTGGCAAAAGGTGTCGATTCGGCATCAAACATACTAAAGTCGTTATAATCGCCGTTTTTAAGATATTTATTCAGGCAAAACACCAATTGATCCAAATACGAGCTGCGTTCGTTTTCCACGCATATTCTATACATATTATCCATGCTCATCAGCTTATAGTTGTCTTTAAGCCCCAAGCCATCGGTAAAAATCATATTTTTAATATGCTTCAATTCGTGAGAAACGGTAGCGTTCAAGTGATTAATATTATCTTGCTCTCTGGCGTAAACAGTGAACAGGCTCAAATCTTTCGAATCGCTGATTTTCGACGCATAATCAAGCAGGCTCAATTTAGGATTTTTGCGGCGTTCCGCTTCATAATCGGCAATCATTGTTTGCAATTTTGCATAATCTTTTGGAGCAAATTCGAAATGATTGCGAACAATTACCAGTTCCTTTTTGATATAATCAACCTGAGCACGGCGGATTTTAGGATTAACTATTTCATATTTACCTTTATGAGAATTATAGCGCACCTTAAAAATTTCATCTGCCGGCACCACTTTATATCCGGTATTTCTAATCATCGGCGGGAAAAAATCATCAGGCAACCGTGTATCAAAATGCAAAACATTAGGCTTGCTGACGTTTGCCGGAAAACGACTGTTTTTCATTTCGTTTACAAAATTTTCCGGTTGTTTTTGATAGTGATAGCCGACTATTTCACTTTTCAGAAAATCGGTATTCGGCTTATCAAAACTAATATTGGAAGAACTTATATTTTGGGCGTTAAAATCTTTATAATCAACGTTCTGACAAAAGTTTTCGCACTGCTTGGTAAGCCGCATTTTTTCGGCATCATTGCAATAAGTTATCGACAGCACTACCACGTAGTTATCTTTGGTTTTGACTAATAACGATTCTGTTGTCATTTATATTTCTCCGCCTTAAATTGGCATCAGTCTACACTATGATTGACAAAAAATCAACAAATTATTTAGCGTTAATATTCATCTTTTGATACTGTGTTTTTTGGATTGTTTGCTGATATTCTCCGTATTCCAAATCAAGCTCTCTACGAACATTACGGAGCAAGCTTTCATCTTTAGGAGCTTTCTCTATTGCTTCGACCAAAACATCACCCTTGCGACTGTTTAACAGTGTCATCATCATATTACGCTCGGTTGCATCAAGAACCATATAGATATTGATTATCAAATTTTTGAGAAAAGCATTTCCCGACAATGGCGGACGAGAACCGAATTTGTCTTCCAAAAATTCGGAAAATTTTTTGCGCACCATTTCTTCCTGGCGGCGCTTACCAAGTTCTATTTCATTATGTTTCACAATTGCTTTTTGCCACATTTCGGCACGATTATCTACACTCAAGCCCAGTGCTTTATATGAACTCTTACGTTGCTCCGGATTCAAGCAATCTTCGCATTTAAACGCCGAACCGTGTGAACATTGTAAGGTTCGCTTAAACAATTCGCAAAAAGTCCCGTTTGCCATCAGAAAAGGGCAATATTCCGGACATTTTTTCATTCTATCATCAGCCATATTTTCTCCTTATTTATTCGATTTTAGCGCAAAAAATTTAATATTCAATGAAAAAGTAGTGTCATACCGGCCGCTCATAATAATGTCATACCGGCC
>OMQI01000169.1 GCA_900313185.1 uncultured Rhodospirillaceae bacterium | reverse complement strand
GGGATATGCAAAATCGGAGCGCCTGTTGGCAAAGATGAATTATGCCGATACCAGAGTATTTCGTTTTTTCTATAATTTGGGATATTGTCAATTCGACATTATGAAAAAACGGGGATGGGAAATAATTTCACCTAAGCCGAAAATTAGTTTTGCCAAGTTCATGAATATATTTTATCACACGGTTTTTAAATAAAAACAGGTTAATCAACATCAATGATTTTAAATGACGGATACGATGCTCCGGATGTGTATTTTTTTTCGGCATCTTTAACGCCGTCAATGAAAATATCTTTGACTTTTACCAATTGACCGTCTTTCATCAAAGTATCTTTGCTCAAATGACGGAATACATCAAAACCAAGTTCTCCGGAACCAATGTATGGATCAAATGCACAGCTTATGGTTTCATCAGGATGCTTCGGCTCGCCGTCTTGATTGAACAGTTCTTCTCCGTTTATGATTATTTGCTTTACAATTGCTTCGTTATTTTCGGATTTTGAACAGATAACGGTTATATTTTGAGAGCATTGCAAAAAGCGAGTGTTCCCGTAACGCTGAGTATATCTGGTTTTTAAAGCGTTATTGAAAATTGCTTTGAGCTCATCGGCACGTATGTCCGCTGTTTGTATCATAGTTTCGGCGCTATAGGCTCTCTCTATATTATACATCGTAAGGATTTTATCTTTTTCGTAGCGTAAAGCGTGCGTCATATATCCGGTCGAAATCATTGCAATTTGCGTTTTGGCCGCATTTTTCATCAAATCGGCGACAAAAGTACCCAACGGACAAGGATTTGAATAATCTCTTGTTAAATTTAAGGTGCTTTTTGCAACCGGAATGGTTAAGCCGGATTCTTGTTCAAATTCTTCTATTTTGGGAGCAAATATAGGCGATAAAGTTTCTTGCTTGCAGCTTATTATTTCATTTAATTCCAAAGCAGAAGGTTGCGTGTTCAAATCCATGGTGAATTTCAGCATTGTACGGCTGAAAGCTTGCGGATAATAAATACGTTTATCGACAACAGGGTCTAAAAAAGAATGTTCGTGCCCGCCAATAAGTAAATCGATATTAATGCCGTTTTTTTGGGCAATGTTACAAAGTTCTAAAGAACTCGGTAAAAGAGCGTGGTTTAATATGATAAAGGCATCGGGAGCTATATGTTTTATGGTTTCTTGCATATTGATGAATGTATCGGCAATGTTGAGCATTTTAAGGCCGTAACGTTGCATTTTCATCAGATTGAAACAAAAGGCGGTTACCATAATTTTTTTATCACCGATTTCGAGCAAAATGTACGGGTCAACCCACTTCGGATACTTTCCGGTTTCGGTTTCTACCACGTTGGCGCACAAAAAGTGGATATTGGCTTGATTAAAACGTTTGGCAGTTTGTACCAAAAAATTGAATTGTTCGTTATTGAAGCCGAAGTCGTTATTGCCGACTGCAACAATAATTTTTGCTTCCGGTAATTGCTCACGTAGTTTTAAATAGGCATCTACGCACAAATTACGGTCATAAATTCCCTTGAACAAATCTCCGCAATCACAAATTAAGGTGTTTTTTCCTCTTTTTTGTGCACGATTTATGATTCCGCTAAACAAGCAACACAATTTCCGAGCTTCCTGATGGCAGTCGGTCAAAGCAAAAATATTAATGTTATTATCTTGCGTTTTCATCTTTTTAATCTTTGTGCAACAAAATACATTTATTTTAAATTTTATCAATAGAAAATTAAAGATAATTGTAATATGTTGATGAAAAATTTAATTGAAGGAAAAACAGATGAAAAAATATTTGGTAATTCTATCGGCAATGTTGATGGCAGCATGCGCTCAAGATCCGTATCGCTTGAAAATAAATAATAATATGGGTTCGGAACACGGTAAAAGTATTTATTTTCGCAGTAATTTACGCAGCTCGTATGCCGGTCAGATACGTGGCGTGTTGAGCAAAAAATTTGGCGAGAGCGGTATGAAAACAGCAACTTCCGCAGAAGCGGCCGATTTTATCGGAATTTTTGATATTGAAACTTTTTATCAGCAAAAAGAAAATTATGAAAGCGCTACTTATTTTAAATCTCAAAATGATGAACTTCCGCTGTTTTCTTCGGCTGAAAATGATACTGCAATGTCTTATTCTGGAAATTCCGATATGGTTGTCGATCACGATCAAACCTGTTTTACACTTAAAATAGGGCGCAAGGATTCGTCATTTATTCTGTATTCATCATCATTTTGTGCCGGAGAAATTATGGAAACCGAAAATATGGTACCTTTAGTAATGGATATATATGGAAAATACGGTAATTATCAATCGGCAGATGTGGGTGTGCAGTGTTTTGACAACGTAGATGGTAAAGTTTCATGTGACACGGTACACGATAGGCAACAAGCTTTTATCAATTCACTATGGATAGATAAGGAAATCAGTGAATATTAAAGTTTTAATAAACGCTTTTTGGCGGCTTTAAATTCTTCTTCCGACAATAATTCATCCTTTTTCATCTGACTGAGTTTTACCAACAGCTCTAAGTCGCTTTTCGGTAATGGCAGAATTTTGCGCAAGAAAAGGGTGTATAAAATTAGCAATAAAATATAAAAAACAAAAAAGCTGAAAAAGTTAAACCACGGATTAATTCCGAAAAAATAAATTAAAGCATATTCGAATAATCCCGATAAAATGGCCAATGTTGCGTGTAACGGGTGCAGTATCATCAATACCAAGGCCCATATTCCAATCATAACAGTGACTGAAAGTAAAGAAACGGTAACGCCCAAAACTCCGCCCGAAAAAAGTGATGATATTGATGTAATCCACCCCATATTTTCCTCCTTTTTGCCCAGTTTATACAAACAATCGGCCTAAATCAACAGAAAAAGCCTAATTTGATATATTTTCTTGACAATGTGAAAGAGAATAATTATGTTCTATGTATAACATCTGTAAGGAGTAGTTAGATGAAAAAAGCAGAAAATGTTAAAGAATTTGTTGAAAGAATAGATGCTTCGAAAAAGCTCAATCCTAAGGATTTGTCATCGGATCAGGATTTGAGTATTGCCATTATGAATCTTATTTCCATTGAAGAACATTTGGTGTTTTCAGGCGCTAAAACCGGTAAAACTTCTTATTACGATTTGATTAAAGAAATCAGAGAAACCCGTAAAAATCTGTTGCAAAAGATTATTCCGAGTTATGAAGGCGAAGTTTGGTGCATGTCAAAACATTTGTTGGCAACATCCATGCGCTTGATGGAAGTAGGAACCAAGCAGCAATCTTTGGGTAGAGATGAAGAAGCCTATAAAATGTTCAATTCGGCGTATGATATGTATTGCCTGTTCTGGGGATTGAATATGGGAATGATGGAAACCAAAGACCTTAAATGGATTGAACCGGATGTGGAAGAATTAAAAAAAATTACCATAAAGGCTAATGAAGCTTTACAGAATTCTCCGGTAGCCGAAGTAAAACAACCGGAAAAGGCTGTTGCTGAAGAAGGCGGTGCTTTGGCCAAAATGAAGAATCTTGTTCGTAAAGCGGTTAATTGTTGTATTGAGTAAAAAATGTTACGTGGATTATTAATAGCGTTATTTGGTTCGGCAGTTATGTTTTTAGCTGCATGCGATGATGAGAACAGTGTTGCTTATTTGAGCAAAAATGAAGTCTATTTCTTTTATCAGACAACTTGCCCGCATTGTCATACGGCGGCGCAGTATATAAAAGAAAAACATCCTAACTTAAAAGTTAAAGGGTTAGATATACAAATGCCGGGGAATATGAAATTGTTCAGACAGGCCACCAAAGATTATAAGATAAATTCGGTTGCCGGTACTCCGCTTATAGGTATGGGTGATAACTACATTATGGGTTGGGGTGACGATAAAGAAAAAGTCTTTGAAGAATATGTAACTAAATACGAAGAAAAATAAAAAAACGGGAGAGTTTTCTCCCGTTTTTTGATATCTTATGATTAATGAGAAGATATTCGCTTACGAGATGGTTTGTCTTCTTTAGGTTTAATCCCTTGCGATTTTTTTTCCTTATATTTTATGGTATCAAACTTTGTCTGCTGTTGAGGTGTTAAAATGTTTCTGATTTTTTCATCATCTTGTTTTTGAATTTTTTCGATTTCCGAATAAGCTGAGCGGATTATCTTCATTTGTTCAGCAACTTTTGCTTTTTCTTCATTCATTATTTTTTTCAGATGAATTTTTTGCTCATCATTTAAATGCAATTTTTCATCCCAGTTTATACGCTCATAACGATGCTTTTTTAATCTGCGAAATTCTTTACCTTGAGTTTCATAAATATTCTGTATTTCTTTACTGTGATTAACTTTGTTGGAAAGTCCGGCTGCAAAAGTTGCGGAATTTATCAGCATCATAGGCAACAAAAACAAAAAAAGCTTGCGTATTTTCATAAGTATTCCTCTCTTTCAAAATGAGGATAACTGTTTTATTTTAAAATTTTATTTATTTTGTTGCATATTTTTAAGCGTTTGATATATCTGTTTGTATTGGAGGAACAATGAGAATATTTTATTGCGGAGATGTAGTTGCCCGATCCGGACGGGAAGTAGTCAGTAAAAATTTGGCACGTATAAGAAGTGAATTAAAGGCTGACGTAATTTTGGTGAACGTGGAAAATTCTGCGCATGGGTTTGGAGTAACTCCCGGAATTTGTCGTGATTTTATAGCTAAAGGCGCCGATGTATTGATTACCGGCAATCATTTTCTCAATCAAAGAGAAATTATTTCCTATTTGCAAGAATGCCCGGTTATAATCAGACCGGCTAATATACCGGAAGAAAATTCGGGGCGTGGCTTTACGGTTTTTGAACTGGCAGACGGCCGAAAGATTTTAGTGATTCAGGTACTCGGAAGATTGTTCATGGAGGCCGTTGATTGTCCGGTGCAGGCAATAGATAAAATTTTAAAATCTTATGTGTTGGGTAAAAATATAGATGCAATTTTTGTTGATATTCACGCAGAGGCAACTTCCGAAAAACTTTCTCTGGGATATTATTTAGACGGGCGTGTGTCTTGCGTTGCCGGAACTCATACTCATGTGCCGACGGCAGATGCCAGAGTTTTACCTTTAGGGACAGCATATATTACCGATGTCGGAATGTGTGGGGATTATGATTCCATATTGGGCTTTACCAAAGAAGCACCGATTAACAGGTTACGTCGCAGATTTACCGCAGAAAGACTTGAACCGGCTAACGGAAGCGGCACTCTTTACGGCATACTCATAGATACCGATGATAAAACCGGTTTAGCTAAAAGTATCACCCAGATAAAAATGGATTAAAGTTAAAAGTATTTCATCACCAAAACACAGTTGTTTTGGCAATTACAAGCAGCTCTGGCCTTGCTTATATCCATAGGTAACGAGGTAGTGCTGCCTTCCGGACAAGCAACAGAAGAAGTCCCCGGACATCCCTGATAGATGCTTAAATCAGCATCTGCCCCCACACCGATACCAAGCAATGCAACTTGTCTTGATTTGTTCCACGCACTGGAAGCTAAGGAAATGCAAGCTTCTTGCGATAATCCTGAATATTTTATGGCGTAGGCCTGAGGGTGTTCTACATCACTCTTATCTTCCAATAAAAAACTACCCACAATTTCAATACTGCCGCCAAAAGGATTAACCAAAGTTCCGCTCGTTTCGGTCAACGCTTCGTAAGGAATGGCATTGAGTTTTGTGGCACTCTCGTTATTAAGTCCGCCGTATGAATTGGCCATAGAACCAACCGAGGATATTTTTGCAGCAATAATATTTATTTGTTGCATCGTGGCGTTGATTTTTTGTCTTTCCATCATCTTAGTATATCCGGCTATGCCACCGGCCGACAGAACCCCGATGATGGACAAAACGCCCAACATTTCCAACATAGAACGTCCGGACTGATTGCTTTTCATTTATCTATAAACTCCACTTAATTTTTTTCATCCGGATCACGTAAAACATACCCGCGTCCCCAAACGGTTTCAATATAATTTTTACCGCCGGAAGCTTTTTCCAACTTTTTACGTAATTTGCAAATAAATACGTCGATAATTTTGAGTTCCGGCTCATCTATACCGCCGTAAAGGTGATTCAAAAATTGGTCTTTATTCAAGGTTGCACCTTTACGTAAAGAAAGCAACTCCATAATACCGTATTCCTTGCCGGTCAAATGCAAAGTCTTACCGTTAACCGTAACGGTTTGCGTATCCAAGTCAATTTCCACATCGCCGGTTTTGATTACTGAGTTCGAGTGACCTTTTGAGCGACGAACAACCGCTTGAATACGAGCCAATAATTCAGCTTTATCGAAAGGCTTGGTCAAATAATCATCTGCGCCGTATCCCAGACCTTTAACTTTTTTATCAGGTTCAGACAAACCGGAAAGAATAAGTACCGGAGTATTAACTTTGGAATTACGCAAATTTTTGAGCACTTCGTATCCGTTCATATCCGGCAACATCAAATCCAAAATAATGATATCATAATCATATAATTTAGCAATATCCAAACCGTCTTCGCCCAAGTCGGTAGCGTCAACAACCATACCTTCTTTCTTGAGCATAGTTTCAATACTTTGTGAAACCGCATAATCATCTTCAACCAAAAGAACTCTCATAGCACAAACCTTTCGTAAAAAATTCACTCTGGAAGTATATTGAATCAAAATAATG
>OMQI01000086.1 GCA_900313185.1 uncultured Rhodospirillaceae bacterium | reverse complement strand
GGAGGGGGATGGATTCGAACCATCGTAGACGAAAGTCGACGGATTTACAGTCCGTTGCATTTGACCGCTCTGCCACCCCTCCGTTATGTTCTTTCTTTAGGGGTCTAAAGACAAATCACTTTGATTTCTCTGTTGCCTATATTCAATATTTTTTATCGAATGTCAACCTTTTTTTTGGGTTGTGCATTTTTTTATGGTGTTCAAATAATTGTAGCTTTTCAATAATAGGCTTGAGTTTCAATTTTATTGATGATATACGTGTTTACAAGTGTATGTAGCTATTGCAAAGCGATCAAAACGATTTGAGTGGTGTAAAAATGATTGTTGAAACAGAAAAAATAAACATAAAATCCCTGGACATAGATTTGATGGGAGGAAAAGAAATCGCATATCTTATTAATAATGAGGATAAAAAAATTGCGTTGGCAGTAGGCGATATAATACCTGATATTGGCGATGCTATTGAAAAAATTGCCGAAAGGTTGCGTTTAGGTGGCAGAATGGCGTATTTCGGTGCCGGAACCAGCGGGCGAATCGGAGTGTTGGATGCTTCGGAAATGCCGCCGACATTCGGAGTTTCGCCTGATTTAATTCAAGGATATATTGCCGGTGGTGAAAAAGCGTTACGGCATGCGGTCGAAAATGCTGAAGATAAATCTGAATTGGCTCAGGAAGATTTTGAATCATTCAATGCCGGTAAAAATGATGTGGTGGTGGCAATATCTGCTTGCGGAAATCCCAATTATACATTAAAAATTTTGCAATTAGGGCAAGAAGTAGGTGCTCTTACTATTGCGATTACTTCAAATCCCAATGCGGTTTTTAAAGAATTTGCAGATATATTCTTGTGTGTAAAGCTCGGTGCGGAAGTTGTTACCGGTTCTTCCAGAATGAAATCGGGGACTGCGCATAAAATGATTCTTAATATGTTATCTACCGGTGCGATGATTAGGTTGGGAAAAGTATATCATAATTATATGGTGGATTTACAAATAAATAATAAGAAGTTGCACAATCGAGCTGTTAATATGATTGCCGAAATAAGCGGCACTGATGAAAAAACTGCACAGAAAACACTGGAAATTGCCGGCAATGTGAAGACTGCTTGTGTAATGCTTATGAAAAATTGTGATAAGGCAACAGCCGAGGAATTATTGGCAAAAAATGAGGGTATTTTAAGAAAAGTTATTTAGCTTTCCGTTCGGGCAAGCGTTATCGAATATACGGCTTTGGCACCGGCTTTGCGCAAAATTTTGGCGCATTCATTTAAGGTGGAACCGGTAGTTTCAACGTCATCTATGAGGACAATTTTTTTATCTTTTATGTTTTGCGGTGATGTCACTTTGAACGCCTGTTTTAAATTTTTGCGTCTGGCTGAGCCTGATAATTGTACTTGAGGAATAGTGTTTTGAACTCTTTTCAGTGATGAATAATCGGCTTCAATTCCGCAACGTAATGCTAAGTATTTTACCAACAGTGCAGATTGATTGAAACGTCGTTTCAGTAAACGCAAACGATGAATCGGTACCGGAATTATTAAATCCGGATTTTCTTTCCAAATATCAGTTCCGCATTGATAGAGCATATTGGCCAAAGTTTCTGCCGAAACAGTTTTATCACGGAATTTTAAATCCAATATCAGATTCTTAGAAGATTCATCATATATAAATGCGGTGCGTTGTATATCAAATAAAAATTTTTTCTTTTGCAAACAAGCGCCGCAATATTGTTTGGCCGCAAACTTAAGATTTGATTCTTTTTCAAACGGTCTGCCGCATTTGTAGCAATACGGAGCGCTGATAAAATTTATGGAACTGAAGCATTCGGAGCAAAGTCCGTTTTTCTCGCTTAAAATCCTGCCGCACTTTATACAGCGTGGCGGTAGTATTATATTGAGTAATTTTCGCCAAAATTCCATATCAGAGCTGTAATTCTTGTAATATTTGATGGATTTGCCCCATATTGTCGACAACTGTCATACCGGCTTCACGCATAATGCGTTTTTTATCGCTGACGGTAATACGTCCGTGAGTTATGATGTCGGAGGCATATCCCATATTATAATTATGATACGGTAAAGCTTCTCCGGCAACAAAAGCAATTACAGGTTTTTTATTTGATAATGAGGCATAATATTTGGCTGCCAATATTTCATAAGCATTATCGGCCTTTCCGATTAAAACGACTGCCTTAGTATCTTCGTCTTGCATAAATAAGTTGAGCATAACCCTGAAATCACTGCCGACAATCATATCATCACCCAAACCGATAACGGTCGATTGTCCCAAACCGGCGGCTTTAGTTTCCAAAACAGCTTCATAGGTAAGAGTTGATGAGCGTGATATAATACCGATATTTCCTTTTTTGTGAATATTTTCCGGAAATATTCCCAATCGTGCTTCTTCGGGGGTAATCAGTCCCGGAGTATTAGGGCCTATCATTAAAGTCTTGGAAGCGTTTAACATAGATTTTATTTCCAACATATCGTGAACGGGAACGCCCTGGGCAATGGAAATAATCAATGGTATTTCAGCTTCTATTGCTTCTCTGACTGCACTTTTAACTCCGTTTGCCGGTACAAATAAAACACTGGCATCGAAAGAAAATTGTCTTTGTGCTTCACGAATGGTATCAAATACCGGTATTCCTAAATGTTCTTCTCCGCCGTGACGAGGCGAAATTCCCGCTACAATATTAGTTCCGCTTTCTATAGAACGTTTAACGTGGAATGAGGCTTGTGTGCCGGTAATTCCCTGAATTAATACCCGAGTATTTTTATTTGCCAACACAGACATCAGTCGTTTACCTCCATCTGCTTCAATAATTTTTCAATTGCTTCATCCGGATTGTCGGCAAACATAATAGGAAGATTCGATTGCTCTAAAATAGAACGAGCTTCGTCTTTATTGGTTCCTTCAAAACGTATGACAATCGGTATGGCTGCTCCCACATCTTGAGTGGCTGCCAAAATACCATCGGCAATCAGGTTGCAACGCAAAAATCCGCCTAAAATATTGATAAAAACTCCTTCAACCCGAGGATTAGTCATAATGATTTTAATGCCGGCTGATATTTTATCTTTGTCGACTCCACCTTTGACATTGAGCGAACAGGCCATTTCATAGCCTTTCGATTTTAAAATATCCATTGCTTCCAACGCCAGACTGCCGCCATTGACGATGCATCCTATGGTACCGGAAAATTCTTGATATTGAAATCCGCAACGTTGAGCTTTCAAGACTCTGTCATCTTCTTCCGAATCATCACGCATTTTCATAATATCAGGATGTCTGAACAAAGCATTGTCATCAAAAGTGATTTTGGCATCTAAAGCAATCAATTTTTTATCGGTAAGCATTCCGACCGGATTTATTTCTATCATTTGAGCGTCTAAATTAATGAAGGTAAACAGCAATTTACCCAAAAAATCGTGAAAACTACGCAAATATTCTTTGTCGAGTGACAGAAAATCCAAAATCTTAAATATTTGTTCGTCGGTTATACCACTGTCATATTTTAAATTAAGACGAAGCAAACTTTCCGAATTGAAATGCGCTAATTTAACTATATCTTCATTTATAACATCGGATATAAGCAAGGTAATTGCCGGAATGGAACTGTCTATAATCATACCGACATAAAACAATCTTTTAGCTTCTTTATAGGCTTCAACATAAACTTTATTAACCCGTTTACCTTTATCATCGGTTTGCTCAGTTACTAAAGTATTGTTAAGCATTTGCGAGGTTTCATAAGAAACATTGGAAATTTGCGTTACCAATCGGATACCGCCTTTCCCTCCGGCATCGTGTGATATAAAATGCCCGCCGGCTCTTGCACCTGATTGAATCTGCGCCTTAAGCATCCACGGGCCTCGGGAAGAAAGTTTTTGAGCTATGCGCTTGGCTTCGGCCGGAGTATAAGCAATACCGCCTTTAGGCACATTTATACCGTACTGTGCTAAAACTTTTTTGGCTTGATACTCGTGAATATTCATCGGGTTTCCTTAACAGTTATCGGCGTATTCCTTTATTTTCGCCACCATAGACATCATACCGTTACGACGGCTCGGTGTCAAGTTTTCCTCTAATCCGAGTTTAACAAAAATTTCTTTAACATCAATATTTTTTATTTGTTCAGGCGTTTTATCATTATAAATCAGCAATACAATGGCGATAATACCTTTTACTAAAATTGCATCGCTGTCGCCACGAAAATGAATGGTTTCTTTATTAAAATCAGGTACCAACCATACTTGAGATTGGCAACCTTTGATTTTCCATGTTTCGGTTTTAAACGAATCGTCGAGCGGTTCTAAAGTTTTTCCCAAATCTATAACATATTGGTATTTTTCTTCCCAACCGTCAAAAAAAGAAAAATTATCAATCAGCTCGTCTATATCCATTATATAAGCTCCAACATAACTTTGGCTTCTTCGGTCATTTTATCCGGAGTCCACGCCGGTTCCCAAATAAGTTTTACTTCAACTTTACCGACTCCGGTAACCGAAGCGGCGACATCAGCCACCTGTTGCGGCAATACACCGGCAATCGGACAGGTTGGGGCGGTTAAAGTCATATCTATACTTAAATCACCGTTATCCTGTTGGTCTATTTTATAAATCAATCCCATATCATAAACATTTATGGGAATTTCCGGATCGGAAACTGTCTTTATAGCCTCTACAATGTCAAACATTTTGGCCTTCGGTTGCGAATCTTTAAGCGAATCACCGGCATAAGCTATAAAATTTTGCAAGGGCTGTACTTGCTCATCGGATTTTTGTTCTTCAAACATACTCATAGCCTGCAATAAACGACTTTCGGTAGCACCTACAGTATTGTTTGCTTCTTCCGACAAAGTATCTTTCTTTTCTTCTGTAGTCTTGTTCATTAATTTTCTCTAAAAAATTTTTCAGCTTTCAACACTGCTTGAACTAGTGCATCAATATCTTCTTTAGTGCTGTATAATCCGAGTGAAGCACGTGCCAATGAGCTATATCCCATACGATTAACAATCGGTTGGGCGCAATGGTGACCGGTGCGAATCGCAATATTTTCTTTACCCAAAACGAATGCCAAATCCTGCGGATGAATATTGCTGACGGCAAAACTGAACACTCCGCCACGATTTAACGCATTTCCCACTATTTTAAGGTTTGGTACTTCCGATAAACGTTCAAGGGTATATTTTACCAATTCTTTTTCGTGAAAGGCAATATTATCAAACCCTAAATTCATCATATATTCAAGGCCCTTAGCCATTC
>OMQI01000185.1 GCA_900313185.1 uncultured Rhodospirillaceae bacterium | reverse complement strand
TTCATATTAGTAACCTCAAAATTTAAGCATTATGTTGGGACTTATCTTTTTGACGATGGCGCCGCTGACACCGCCACCGACACCCCCGATGGAACTGCCGGAAAATCGCTATGGACTGATTGCTCGGCGAGTAGAAATTGAAGACAGCGAAGCCGCTGATGATAACATCTTGCGGATTTTCACTTCTCCGGAAACCTCTAACAGCCTCAAAGTTGTGGTCAATAGTCAAGCAGAAAGCAAGGAAAAACCGCATTGGCGCAAAGGTATAATAGGTAAAATTGTGATGAAACCTCGTCGCTTTAAGCGTACCGGTTTTCGCAACCACTAATCTAAAAAAAGCATCTGTGAACACAGATGCTTTTTTTTACATCTTAGGTATAATCAACCTCTTGGTGATTCAGCAAAATTTATGTATCTAAATATAAAAAACACTTGCAAAATATAAAAAAGTCAGCTAAAAATCGACTTAATCCGTTTAGCAACACATTTTGCTTGCTTTTTAAATTGAGCTATGATAAATGTGCCGCTGAATGTTTGTGTAATTAATTAACTAAAAAGAGAAGAAAAATGGCTACACCTAAGAAAAAAGTATCAAAATCACGTCGTGATATGCGTCGTTCGCATGATGCATTAACAGCAAATGCATATCAAGAATGCCCTAATTGCGGCGAATTGAAAAGACCTCATCATGTTTGCCCGAAATGCGGCCAATATGATGGTAAAGACGTTGTTGCTCATAAAGAAGCAAAATAATTTTTACAGAATCTGTTTGGACTAGGGGGCAGCTTTGTCTGAGAATAATCTGGTCATATCTGTTGATGCAATGGGGGGAGATAATTCCCCTCGCGTCGTTGTTGAAGGAATTGCTCTTGCACATAAGAGTAATCCCGATATCAAGTTTTTAATGTTTGGTGACGAGGCAAAAGTTTCCGAAGAAATGAAACGTTTTCCGCAGATGAAAGAGTATTGTACTTTGGTTCATACTCCGGAGGCCGTTAAAAATGAGGATAAGCCTTCGCAAGTAATCCGTAATAAGAATACAAGTATGTATATGGCGATAGATGCCGTTCGCAAAGGCGAGGCTAAAGCCATAATTTCGGCCGGTAATACCGGAGCGTTGATGGCTATTTCCAAAATGATTTTGAAAACTATACAACGGATTCATCGTCCGGCAATATGCACCAATATTCCGCATAAAAATGGTATGTGTGTTATGTTAGACTTGGGCGCCAATACCGAATGCAGTGCGGTTAATTTGGCTGAATTTGCCATTATCGGTAATATTTTGGCCAAGCATACTTTGGGGATTGAGAGACCTCGCATTGCTTTGCTCAATATCGGGGCTGAAGAAATGAAAGGTCGTGAAGAAATCCACCAAGCCGCTAAAATGATTAAGAGTACTCATCTTGATTTGAATTTTATCGGGTATATTGAACCTCATCAAATCGGGGAAGGATATGCTGATGTGGTGGTATCCGACGGATTTACCGGAAATATTGCTCTCAAAACTATGGAAGGAACAGCCAGACTTATAACCGGCTTGTTGAAAACTTCAATAAAGAAATCAATTTGGGCTAAAATCGGTTTGCCGTTTTTATTGCCGGTTGTTTGGACATTGAAAAAGTCTATGGATCCTCGTAAGTATAACGGGGCTATGTTTGTGGGATTGAACGGTTTATCGGTTAAAAGTCACGGCGGAACCGATGCTTTGGGGTTTTCGTATGCGATAGACAATGCCTCAAAGCTGGTACGTCAGGATTTTGTGCAGACAATAAGAGATGAAGTAGAACACGTCGATTTGGACGAGTTGTCGCAGGATATATTATACGATGTCTATTAGAAGTGAAATAATCGGTTTCGGACACTATTTGCCGAGCAAAGTTTTAACTAACGATGATTTATCAAATATGGTGGAAACAAGTGACGAGTGGATACGCACCCGCACCGGTATTTTGAGTCGCCATATTGCTCAAGATGAAACAACTTCGGTTATTGCCGAAAATGCTGCTTTAATGGCAATTAAAAATGCCGGCATCAGCGTGCAAGACGTTGATTTGCTGATTTTGGCGACGGTTACCACCGATAATACGACTCCGTCTACGGCTGCCAAGGTTGCCCGCAATTTGAATATGAGAGCCGGAGCTCCTGCGTTTGATATATCGGCTGCCTGTTCGGGATTCGTTTATGCCCTTACAATGGCTGATAATATGATTCGTTTGGGACAGATAAAAACCGCAGTAGTCATCGGAGCGGAAACGCTTTCCAAAATTGTTGATTGGACCGATAGAAACACTTGTGTTTTGTTTGGTGACGGCGGCGGTGCCGTGGTATTACGTGCCAAAGAAGGTAAGGGGGATAATACGGATACCGGCGTGTTGAGTACTTGTATTTTTGCCGATGGTTCGATGTATGATAATTTAAAAACCACCGGTGGTGTTTCTACCACGCAAAATGCCGGTGTGGTATTTATGAACGGCAAAGAAGTGTTTAAGTATGCCGTAGGTAGTTTGTCGCAGGCTGCCGAGACCGCCATGAAAAATGCCGGTATCAGCAAAGATGAAATAAATTGGCTGATTCCACATCAGGCAAACATCAGAATTATCGAAAGTGTGCGTGAAAAATTGGATTTGCCGGAGAACAAGGTTATTATATCTTTGGATCATCACGGTAATACATCAGCCGCTTCAATACCGTTGGCATTATCCGAGAATATTGCAAATGGTGTATTGAAAAAAGGTGATTTGGTTGTTTTAACCGCAATGGGCGCCGGCTTTACTTGGGGTGGTGCAGTTGTAAGGTTGTAAAAAAAACAGCATAAGTTTAAGTAACAAAAAAAACGGAAGGCTTTTGTACCTTCCGCTTTTTTATAAAAGTTGACAAACAGATTATTTCTTGCTGTTTACTGCTTCTTGTAAAGATTTACCGGCTTTGAATTTAGCAACTTTGCGAGCCGGAACTTTTACGGTTTGACGAGTACGCGGATTGATAGCGGTTGTAGCCGATCTCTTAGAAGTAGAGAATGTGCCGAAACCTACCAAACGAATTTCTTTACCGGATTTTAAAGAGCTGTAAACGGTAGAGATGAAAGCGTTCAAAGCTTTTTCACTGTCTGTCTTGGTCAAACCTGAAGCAGAAGAAATGCTGCTGATTAATTCACTTTTATTCATTGTATTATTCCTTTATATAATTGCATTATGAGAATTAACTTCTCGAAAATCATAGTAGTCCCAATAAAACGCAAAAGTCAAATAAAAAAAGCGTCAAACTCCCTAAAAACAGCACATTTTGAGAGATTTATCGATAAATTGTGCGCTATGATGATTATTGTTTGACTTTTATGGGGCTATCTCTTAAGCTATATGCGATTTTAGGAGCTTTTTAAATGAAATTTTGGCATTTTTTGATTGTTTCGACTTTTTTCATCGTATCTTGCGACGAATCTGCCAATGACGAGATATATAATGAGAATAACACCAATGTATCATCAGGTGTGGTTTACGATATTAATGAGAAGCCGATTAACGGATTATACAGAGTGTATTATCCGGACGGCAATATAAAAATGGAAATTCAAAGTAAAGACGGTAAGCCGAACGGGGTAGGGAAGTTTTATACGCCGGAAGGAATACTTTATATGCAGGGAATGTTTACCGACGGACAGGCTGATGGTGCTTTTTATAACTATTATCCGAATGGTCAGATTCATAATGAGATGAATTATGAAAAAGGAGTTAAAGCAGGTTCCCAGAAATCTTATGATGAAAACGGAAAATTGACCATTGAAGTTTTGTTTGAAAAAGGTGTGGCGACAAGCGGCTATATGATTATAAAGGGTGAAAAATCCGAGTTTGGTGCCGATGAATTGGAAGAATTGAATTAAGCCGGTTAAAAAGTGTATCTGCGGATGAATAAGTTTTTATTAAATCCGTGTTTTTTAGCTTGACAATGATGCATAAATGTAATATCAGTAGCGCAATGAATGCAATTTGCTGTGTTCATACTGTCCAAGACCGTGGGTGAAACGGGTGTTTGGGGAAAACCTGGACTTTGTTTCTTAATTTCCGACGCAGACGGAGTGAACTTGAGATTTTTTTTAATCTTTTTTCTCCCGGACAGATTTTGGGTTCCG